>NZ_JBSVVZ010000010.1:0-108835 GCF_054071875.1 Pseudomonas sp. SDO524_S393
TGCGGTGGGTCAGTCATAGATGTGTCAACTGAACCACCGCATTCGCGAGCAAGCCCGCTCCCACATTTTTTGATCTTCAGTGGCTTTTAGACTGTGTTAGATCAAATCTTGGCAGCCGCCAGGATCAGCGCTTTCATCTCGGCCACAGCCCCCTTGAAACCGACGAACAGGGCATGGGCCACCAGCGCATGGCCGATGTTCAGTTCGTTGATGCCTTTGATTGCGGCTACCGCTTCAACGTTGTGGTAGTGCAGGCCGTGGCCGGCGTTGACGATCAAGCCTTCCTTGAGGCCACAGCTCACGCCGTCGATGATACGTTGCAGTTCATCAGCCACTTCGGTTGGCGTGGTCGCATCGGCGTAGCGCCCGGTGTGCAGTTCGATTGCCGGTGCGCCAACGCGGCGCGAGGCTTCGATCTGACGCTCGTCGGCATCGATAAACAGCGAAACCTCACTGCCGATCTTCGACAGCCGCTCCACCGCCGCCTTGATCCGCGCCTCTTGGCCAGCCACGTCGAGGCCGCCTTCGGTGGTCAGTTCCTGGCGGGTTTCCGGCACCAGGCAGATGTGCGCCGGACGGATGCGCTCGGCAAACTGCATCATTTCTTCGGTGACGCCCATTTCGAAGTTCATGCGGGTTTGCAGCACGTCCTTGAGCACCAGCACATCACGCTCCTGGATGTGGCGACGGTCTTCGCGCAGGTGCACGGTGATGCCATCGGCGCCTGCTTCTTCGGCGTCCAGCGCGGCCTTGACCGGGTCCGGGTAACGGGTGCCCCGGGCCTGACGCAGGGTGGCGACGTGGTCGATGTTGACGCCAAGAAGAATGCGATTGCTGGTGGTCACGGAAGCGCTCCTGAAAAGGGAAAGAAACGCCGCACAGCATACACGGGGTTGTCAGGGCTTTCGAAACAACTCGCGGCTGACCAGCGGCCGTCCGCCCAAATGCACGGCCAGGGCCTGGCGCATCAGGCGCTTGGCAGCGGACAAGGCGCCGGGCGCTGTCCAGTCGGCCTCGCTCATGGCCAGCAACTCGGTGCCCTGGAACAGACCGGGTTGAAGCAGGTAGACACGTTCAAGACCCGCGTCCACTTGCAGGCGGTACATGCCGTCAGCGGCGATGGGCTCGCCGTGCAAGTCATTGGCCAGCTCAAAGCCGTAGCCCAAATCATCGAGCAGGCGCCATTCGAAGGCGCGCAGCAAGGGCTCGAGCGGGCGGCCTTCGGCAAGGGCGAGCAAGGTGGCGGCATAGTGATCGAACAGCCCCGGGTGCGGATCCTCGGCGGGCAGCAGGCGGGTCAGCAGTTCATTGAGGTACAGGCCACTGAACAACGCATCGCCGTTGAGCCAGGCGGAGGTACCGACGCTTTCCATGCGCCCGACGTTTTTCAGCTCGCCCTTGCCGCGAAACTCCACGTCCAGGGCCACAAATGGTCGCGCCAGCGTACCCGCCTTGCCCCGCGCGCTGCGCAGCACCGCACGCAAGCGACCCTGGGGCGTAAGGAAGTCCACCAGAGCACTGGTCTCGCGGTAGGCGCGGCTGTGCAGGACGTAGGCGGGTTGGCTGGGGAGTGGGGATTGGGACATGGAAGCCTCATTGCAGAACTCAAGAACAGCAACAAACCAATGTGGGAGCGGGCTTGCCCGCGATAGCTGTAGTGAATTCACCACCGCTATCGCAGGCAAGCCAGCTCCCACACAAGCCCGCTCACACAGAGGTTCCGCAGTGTGTCAGAGGTCGCCGTAGCCCAGGGAGCGCAGCGCACGCTCGTCATCGGACCAGCCGCCCTTAACCTTCACCCACAGGTTGAGCATGATCTTGGAGTCGAACAGCAACTCCATATCCTTGCGCGCCTCGGTGCCGATGCGCTTGATGCGCTCGCCCTTGTCACCAATGATGATTTTCTTCTGGCCATCGCGCTCGACGAGGATCAGCGCATGGATATGCAAGGTCTTGCCCTGCTGCTTGAACTCTTCGATTTCAACGGTGATCTGGTACGGCAACTCGGCGCCCATCTGGCGCATGATTTTCTCGCGCACCAGTTCGGCGGCAAGGAAACGGCTGCTACGGTCGGTGATCTGGTCTTCCGGGAAGAAATGCTCGTTCTCCGGCAGGTGCTCGGCAATCACACGTTCCAGGGCATCGAGGTTGTGCCCGTGCTGGGCCGAGATCGGGATGATCTGCGCGTTCGGCAACTGCTCCTGCAACCACGTAAGGTGCGGCATCAGCTCGGCCTTGTCTTCGATGCGGTCGGTCTTGTTCAGCGCGACGATCAGCGGGCCGGTGACGTACTGCACACGCTCCAGAACCATCTGGTCTTCTTCGGTCCACTTGGTGCGGTCGACCACGAAGATCACTACGTCCACGTCTTTCAACGCCGCGGAAGCGGTCTTGTTCATGTAGCGGTTCAGAGCCTTTTCGCCGCCCTTGTGCATGCCCGGGGTGTCGACGTAGACCGCTTGCACGTTGCCTTCGGTCTTGATGCCCAGCATGTTGTGGCGGGTGGTCTGCGGCTTGCGCGAGGTGATCGCCAGCTTCTGGCCCAGGATGTGGTTCAGCAGCGTGGACTTGCCCACGTTGGGACGGCCGACGATGGCAACATAGCCACAGCGCGTTGCGGTTGATTCAGTCATGGCCATTCTCCACGCCCAGGGCAATCAGTGCTGCTGCAGCCGCTACCTGTTCGGCAATACGACGGCTCACACCCTGACCTCGGCTTTTTTCGTTCAGTAAGGTGACTTCACATTCCACGAAGAACACGCGGCAATGGGGCTCACCCTGGATATCCACCACTTCGTAGCGTGGCAGTTCACACCCGCGGGACTGCAGGAATTCCTGCAGGCGGGTCTTGGGGTCTTTGTTGGTGTCGACCAGCGTCAGGCTCTCGATCTCGGAGGTCAGCCACGCGGTGACACGTTCCTTGGCCGCTTCGATACCCGCATCGAGGTAGATCGCGCCGATCAACGCTTCGAGCGCATCGGCCAGGATCGATTCGCGGCGAAAACCACCGCTTTTCAATTCGCCGGAGCCCAGGCGCAGGTATTCACCCAAGCCAAAGCCACGGGCCAGCACGGCCAGGGTCTCGCCCTTCACCAGGCGTGCGCGCAAGCGCGACAACTGGCCTTCACGGGCCTGGGGAAAGCGTTCGAACAACGCCTCGCCTGCGACGAAATTGAGGATGGCATCACCGAGGAATTCCAGGCGCTCGTTATTGCGCCCTGCAAAGCTGCGGTGTGTGAGGGCAAGGACCATCAATTCCTGGTCCTTGAAGGTGTAGCCGAGCTGGCGCTCGAGGCGGCTTAAAGAAACGCTCACGGTTTACCCATATCTGTTTGGTGGCACCGGCGGCCATCGACGATTGACGCAGTGTTCAAATTCAAATCCTGATTGGTACGGCATGGGGGCAGGCCATGAATTGTCCCTCCCCCAGAAAAGCATTCGGCGCTGTGATCACAGCGCCGCCTGTATTACTTGATCAGCCCGACCCGCGAGAAGTTCGGCAGGTGACTGAGCTTCGGTTCCGGCCAGCTCATCCAGACCGCGAAGGCCTTGCCGACGATGTTCTGGTCGGGAACCATGCCCAGCAGGTCCTTGGGAATGTTGGGATCATCCCAGTAACGGCTGTCATTGGAGTTGTCACGGTTGTCGCCCATCATGAAGTAGTGCCCGGCAGGCACCTTCCATTCGGTGTCAGGCGGCGAACGGTAGCGGCTCATTTCCTTGCGGATTTCGTGCTCCACCGCACCGAGTTTTTCCTGGTACAACTCGGCGCTGCCCAAGGTGTTCGGCTCGGCACCCAGCAGTTTCTCGGCCACCGACTCACCGTTGATGAACAGCCGCTTGTCGCTGGTGTAGCGAATCACGTCGCCCGGCAGCCCCACCACACGCTTGATGTAGTTGACGTTCGGGTCGCTCGGGTAGCGGAACACCATCACATCGCCACGCTGCGGATCACCGACTTCGATGATCTTCTTGTCGATCACCGGCAGACGGATCCCGTAGGAAAACTTGTTCACCAGGATGAAGTCGCCCACATCCAGGGTAGGTTTCATCGACCCCGAAGGAATCTGAAACGGCTCCACCAGGAACGAACGCAGCACCAGCACGATGAACAACACCGGGAAGAACGACTTGCCGTATTCAACCAGCAAGGGTTCCTTGTTCAGCTTCTCGATCACCACGCCATCGGGCTGGCTGACGCTGCCCTGATAGGACGCGATAGCCGCCCGCCGACGCGGGGCGAAGAACACCAGATCGAGCAACGCCAGGAAACCACAGACGGCTACGGCGATGACCAGCAACAGCGGGAAATTTAGCGACATAGGACCTAACTATCCAACCTGAGCACCGCAAGGAAGGCTTCTTGTGGAACTTCCACGTTACCTACTTGCTTCATGCGTTTTTTACCGGCCTTTTGCTTCTCGAGCAGCTTGCGCTTACGACTGACGTCACCGCCGTAGCATTTGGCCAATACGTTCTTTCTGAGTGCCTTGACGGAGGTCCGCGCAATGATCTGCCCGCCAATGGCGGCCTGGATCGCGACGTCGAACATCTGGCGCGGAATCAGCTCTTTCATCTTCTCGGTCAACTGCCGACCTTTGTAGTGCGCGTTGTCCTTGTGCACGATCAGTGCCAGGGCATCCACCTTGTCGCCGTTGAT
Organism: Pseudomonas sp. SDO524_S393; assembly: GCF_054071875.1. Classification (NCBI taxonomy): domain Bacteria; kingdom Pseudomonadati; phylum Pseudomonadota; class Gammaproteobacteria; order Pseudomonadales; family Pseudomonadaceae; genus Pseudomonas; species Pseudomonas sp. SDO524_S393. Next base: position 4,661 of record NZ_JBSVVZ010000010.1, read on the forward strand.
CAGCACGTCCAGTTTCACCAGATTAGCCGATTGGTAGCGATCGAAATGGTAGTCCAGCGAAGCATAGCCGCGACTGGTGGACTTGAGACGGTCGAAGAAGTCCAGGACCACTTCGTTCATCGGCAAATCGTAAGTCACTTGCACCTGGTTACCGAGGAACAGCATGTCGTGTTGCACGCCACGCTTCTCGATGCACAGGGTAATGACGTTGCCCAGGTGTTCCTGCGGCACAAGAATATTGGCCCGCACGATAGGCTCGCGCATATCGTCGATGGAGGACACGTCCGGAAGCTTGGACGGGTTGTCCACGTAAATCGTTTCACCGGTTTTCAGCAACAGCTCAAAAATAACCGTTGGCGCGGTGGTGATCAGGTCCAGGTCGTATTCGCGCTCGAGGCGCTCCTGGATGATTTCCATGTGCAGCATGCCCAGGAAGCCGCAGCGGAAACCGAAGCCCAACGCATCGGAGCTTTCCGGGGTGTATTGCAGGGAAGAGTCGTTGAGGGTCAGCTTTTGCAGCGCCTCGCGGAAGTCTTCGAAGTCGTCGGAACTGACCGGGAACAGACCCGCGTACACCTGTGGCTGAATGCGCTTGAAGCCTGGCAGCACGTCCACTTCAGGGGTGGAGCTCAGGGTCAGGGTGTCACCCACCGGTGCACCATGAATGTCCTTGATGCTGGCGATGATGAAGCCCACTTCACCGGCTTTCAGATCAGCGGTGGCGGTGTGCTTGGGGTTGAACACGCCCACGCTGTCGACCAGATGCACCTTGCCGGTGGACTTGACGAGGATCTTGTCGCCTTTCTTCACGCGACCGTTGCGCACGCGCACCAGGGAAACAACGCCCAGGTAGTTGTCGAACCAGGAGTCGATGATCAAAGCTTGCAGCGGACCTTCGATTTCGCCGGTCGGCGCCGGAATGGTCTGCACCAGGCGTTCGAGCACTTCGTCGACACCCAGGCCGGTCTTGGCGCTGCAGGTCACGGCGTCCGTGGCGTCGATGCCGATGATCTTCTCGATCTCGTCCTTGACGCGCTCGGGCTCGGCCTGGGGCAGGTCGATCTTGTTCAGTACCGGCATCACTTCCAGGCCCTGCTCGATTGCCGTGTAGCAGTTGGCAACCGATTGCGCCTCGACGCCCTGGCCGGCGTCCACCACCAGCAGCGCACCTTCACAGGCCGCCAGGGACCGGCTGACTTCGTAGGTGAAGTCGACGTGGCCCGGGGTGTCAATGAAGTTCAGCTGATAGGTGATGCCGTCTTTGGCCTTGTAATACAGGGTAACGCTGTGGGCCTTGATGGTGATCCCGCGCTCGCGCTCGAGGTCCATGGAGTCCAGCACCTGGGCTTCCATTTCACGCTCGGCGAGGCCGCCGCACATCTGGATGAATCGATCGGCCAGCGTCGACTTGCCATGGTCAATGTGGGCGATGATGGAGAAATTGCGGATATGACTCAAATCACTCACGGGTCAACACTCAAAAAGGCTGCAGGCAGATTGCCCGCCGAAAAATAGCCGGGAATTGTACCTGATGCTCAGCCCAGACGTCATCTTTGCTGACCAGAACAAAAATGCCCCGGCAGGGAGACCGGGGCATTTTTTGTTCATAAGCGCGGTATCAACCGGCCCGGCGTAGCAGCCAGAAGCCGGCCAGGGCACAAATGGCCGTCGGTACCAGCACCGCAAACAGCGGCGAGAAACCGAACACCAGGCTCGAAGGGCCGAGCAGATCCTGAGCAATACGGAAGGTGAAGCCCACCAGCACACCAGTGAATACGCGCTGACCCAGGGTCACCGAGCGCAGCGGACCAAAGATGAACGAGATGGCCATCAGCACCAGCGCAGCGGTCACCACCGGCTGCAACACTTTGACCCAGAACGCCAGCCAGTAACGGCCATTGTTCAGCCCCTGATCCTTCAGATAGTGGATATACCCCCATAGCCCGGAGATCGGCAGGCTTTCGGGGATCATCACGACCGTACTGAGCAATTGAGGCTTTAGCGCAATGTCCCACTGCTCGGTCGGCACGTTGATCACTTCAGTACTGGCCTTGGTGCCTTGGCCGACATTGCGGAAGTAAGTAGTGGTGATATCGGTCAGTTGCCACTTTTCGTCAGTGTATTGCGCACGTTTGGCGAAACTGGACGACAACAGGTGACGCTCCTTGTCGAAGGTGTAGCGCGTCACCCCAATCAGCAGGCCGCCAGGTTGCACGGCGTTGATATGAATGAACTCGTCACCCTGACGGTGCCACAGGCCATGCTTGGAACTTTGCGCGTCACCCGAACCCTGGGCCAGGGCGCGGTTGGCCTGGGCCGTGGTTTCGGACGGCGGCGCCACGTATTCACCAATCAGCACGCTGCACAGCATCAGCAGCAGCATGGGTTTCATCACCGCCCAGACGATACGACCGATGGACACGCCCGCCGCACGCATGATGGTCAGTTCGCTGTTGCTGGCCAGGCTGCCCAGGCCGATCAGGCAGCCGATCAGCGCTGCCATCGGCATCATGTCGTAGAGACGGCGCGGCGCGGTCAGGGCGACGAAGCTCAATACATCCCAAACCGTGTAGGTATCACTGACATTGCCCACTTCATCGATGAAGGCGAACAACGACGCCAACCCAAGAATGATGCCCAACACCGCCAGGATGGCGATCAGTACGCTGCTACCAATGTAGCGATCGAGCTTAGCCACGAGCCAACTCCTTCTGGCCGCGACGGCTCATCATTTTCAAGCGGATCGGCTCCCAGTAGAGCAACCCAAGGCCGATGGCCAGGAAAATTGCGTGTACCCACCACAGACCCAGGGTCGGCGACAGCTTGCCCTTCTCCAGGGAGCCACGGGCGGAAATCAGGATGGTCAGATAAGCCATGTACAGCAGGATTGCCGGCAACAGCTTGAGGAAACGGCCCTGGCGCGGATTGACGCGCGACAGCGGCACAGCCATCAGGGTCACGATAAACACCAGCAACGGCAGGGAAATACGCCATTGCAGCTCGGCGATGGAACGCAGTTCCTTGCTGCCCAGCAGGTCGGGCGTGGGGATGGCGTCGCGGTCGGTCACTTCATCGCTGACGTCCGGGCGAGCCAGCATCACGCCATAGGTGTCGTACTGGATAGCACGGTAATCGGCCTGACCAGGGCTGCCGTCATAGCGATAGCCATTTTCGAGGATCAGGTAACGGCTGCCGTCCGGACGCACTTCCTGGCGACCGGAATCGGCCACCAGCACGGAAATGCCACGGTCTTTCTTGTCCTGACCCAGGCGCTTCTCGGAAATGAACACCCCGCCCAGGTTGGCACGGTCATCGGTCAGGGTTTCGGTGTAGGTCACCCGCGTGCCGTCATTGAGTGCCTGGAAACGGCCCGGCTCGAGAGTGTCGAACTCGGTCATGGCGTCCTGCTTGTTGAGTACCAGCTGGAATTGCATCGCGCCCTGGGGCGCCAGGCTCAGGCTCAGCCAGGCCACGATCAGCGCGACACCGGCGGCCGGGATCATGGTCATGCCCAGCAGGCGCTGCTGGCTCATGCCGGTGGCCGACAAGACGGTCATTTCGCTTTCGAGGTACAACCGGCCATAGGCCAGCAGGATCCCGAGAAACAGCCCCAGGGGCAGGATCAGTTGCAGGAAGCCCGGCAGGCGAAAGCCCATGATCAGGAACAGCGACCCCGGATCCAGGGCCCCCGAAGCAGCCTGGGCCAGGTATTTGACGAAACGACCACTCATGATGATGACCAGCAATACCGCACTCACGGCACTCAGGGTCAACAGGACTTCGCGGGACAGATAACGGAAGACGATCAAACCAGACACTCCAGGGTTGTCAGGCTAAGGCGGCCAAACAAGCAAGCATACCGAGTCAGCCTGTTTGCACCAGGCCGACTAAAAAGATGGCGCATTATCCTGTGATTGACCGCGCCTGTCACTGCGCAACCTCGCGCACATGCACAAAGCTGCCGCCAAGGGTTGTCAGCCTCCGCTGGCGAGGTTCAAACTGCGGCCTTTGTCGCTGGCGGTTTACACAGCCGCCAAGCTTTAAAGCCTGGGTACAGACGCCAGGCTCTCAAGACCTTTATAAAGGGACCCGAACATGGAATTGGTTGTAAAAAGCGTTAGCCCCGAAACGTTGAAAACCGCCACCCTCGTGGTCGCTGTCGGCGAAGGCCGCAAGCTCGGCGTTGCCGCCAAACAACTCGACGAACTGAGCGGCGGCGCCATCAGCGCGGTCCTCAAGCGTGGTGACCTGGCCGGCAAAGTGGGCCAGAGTCTGCTGCTGCAAAGCCTGCCCAACCTCAAGGCCGACCGCGTATTGCTGGTGGGCGTGGGCAAGGACGCCGAACTGGGCGACCGCCCGTTCCGCAAAATCGTCAGCGGCATTCTGACTACCCTCAAAGGCCTGGGCGGCAGCGATGCAACCCTGGCGCTCGATGAAATCGTGGTCAAAGGCCGCGACAGCTATGGCAAGACCCGCCTGCTGGCTGAAAGCCTGGTGGACGGCGGTTACATCTTCGACCAGTTCAAGAGCCAGAAAGCCGAACCCCGCGCCCTGAAGAAAATCACCTTGCTGACCATCAAGGCGGCACAGGCTGAAGTCCAACGAGCCGTCACCCATGCCACGGCCATCGCCAACGGCATGTCGTTCACCCGCGACCTGGGCAACCTGCCGCCGAACATCTGCCACCCGACGTTCCTTGGCGAACAGGCCAAGGCACTGGGCAAAGAGTTCAAGGGCCTGAAGGTCGAAGTGCTGGACGAGAAGAAGATCAAGGAACTGGGCATGGGCTCGTTCTATGCCGTAGGCCAGGGCAGCGACCAGCCACCACGCTTGATCGTGATGCAATACAACGGCGGCAAAAAGTCCGAAAAACCTTACGCCCTGGTGGGTAAAGGCATCACCTTCGATACCGGCGGCATCAGCCTCAAGCCGGGTCTGGGCATGGACGAAATGAAGTACGACATGGGCGGTGCCGCCAGCGTGTTCGGCACCCTGCGCGCCGTGCTGGAGCTGAAACTGCCGATCAACCTGGTGTGCATCCTGGCCTGCGCCGAGAACATGCCGAGCGGCGGCGCCACCCGTCCGGGCGACATTGTCACCACCTTGAGCGGCCAGACTGTCGAAATCCTCAACACCGACGCCGAAGGCCGCCTGGTGCTGTGCGATGCCCTGACCTACGCCGAACGCTTCAAGCCGCAGGCCGTGATCGACATCGCCACCCTGACCGGCGCCTGCATCGTCGCCCTGGGTTCCCACACCTCGGGCCTGCTGGGCAACAGCGACGAACTGATCGAGCAACTGCTCAGCGCCGGTAAAGCAGCCGACGACCGCGCCTGGCAACTGCCGCTGTTCGACGAATACCAGGAACAGCTGGACAGCCCGTTCGCCGACATCGCCAACATCGGTGGCCCGAAAGCCGGCACCATCACGGCCGCCTGCTTCCTGTCGCGCTTTGCCAAAAACTTCAACTGGGCCCACCTGGACATCGCCGGCACCGCCTGGACCAGCGGCGGCAAGGACAAGGGCGCCACCGGCCGTCCGGTGCCGTTGCTGACCCAGTACCTGCTGGATCGCGCCAAGGCCTGACACTGAAGAATCCGGGGCGGCCCTCACGCCACCCCGGTCTCGGGAACCGCAATGACCCAAGTCGACTTCTATATCCTGCCCAGCGCCGACCCGCTCGCGCGCCTGGACTTCGCCTGCAAACTCACGGAAAAAGCCTGGCGCATGGGCCACCGCATCTACCTGCATTGCAGCGATGCCGCCCAGCGTGACGAGCTTGACGCACGCCTGTGGCGCTTCAAGGGCGAAAGCTTTGTGCCCCACGGCCCCGCCGAGTCGGAACCCGAAGGCCTGGTGGTGCTGGGTTTGGGCAATAGCTGCGGCGATCACAAGGACCTGCTGGTCAACCTGGACCTGAAAGTGCCGTCCTTCGCCAACTCTTTCGCCCGCGTGGCCGAAGTGGTGGTGGAAGACCCGGCTATTCGTCAGGCCGCGCGGGAGAGTTTCCGTTTCTATCGGGAACAGGGCTATCCTTTGCAGGATCACCGGCTACAACGACTTTGAGTACACGATGGACACGCCAAATCCTCTAAAAAAAGATGACCACCTGCTGGATGACCTCGAGTCGATCCGCCAGTTGTTGGGTGATGATGACTTGCAACCGCCGCTGCTGACCGAATCGGTCGAGGGCGAGGTACAGATTCCGCTGTTGTTCGATATGGTCGGCGGCAAACCCGCAGCGCCGGAGCCTGCCGAGGCAGCGCCCATTGCAGAAGAAGCCCCCGCTGCGGTTGAAAAAGCCCCGGACGCCCTGCTGCTGCACCTGGACAACGAGCTACGCGCCGCTGCGCAACTGATCATGCAGGACGTGATCGACGACTTTGCCCCGCATATCGAGACCGAGATCAAGCGTCGGCTGGATGCGCGGATGGAGCGGTTGCTCAGCCAGTACCAATCCTGAGACAGACAAAGATCGCCTGTGGGAGCTGGCTTGCCTGCTCCCACATTGTTATGCATCGACCTTTAGACCGTCTTCAACTCGCCCTCCACGCCCTGCCCCGTTATACTTGCCGGCTTTCCTGAATAAATGCCAACTAGGGTCCCGCCGCGCATGGATAAGACCTACCAGCCGCACGCTATCGAAACTTCCTGGTACCAGACCTGGGAATCCGAGAATTATTTCGCCCCGCAAGGCGCGGGCGATTCCTACACCATCATGATTCCGCCACCGAACGTCACTGGCAGCCTGCACATGGGCCATGGCTTCAACAATGCGATCATGGACGCGTTGATCCGTTTCCGCCGCATGCAGGGCCGCAACACCCTGTGGCAGCCAGGCACCGACCACGCCGGTATCGCCACCCAGATGCTGGTGGAGCGTCAACTCGAAGCCACGGGCCAGAACCGCCACGACCTGGGCCGCGAGAAATTCCTGGAAAAAATCTGGGAATGGAAGGACCAGTCCGGTGGCAACATCAGCCGTCAGATCCGTCGTCTGGGTTCGTCCGTCGACTGGAGCCGCGAGCGCTTCACCATGGACGACGGCCTTTCGGAAGCCGTAAAAGAAGCCTTCGTACGCCTGCACGAAGACGGCCTGATCTACCGCGGCAAGCGCCTGGTCAACTGGGACACCAAGTTGCACACGGCGATTTCCGACCTCGAAGTGGAAAACCACGACGAGAAAGGCTTCCTCTGGAACCTCAAGTACCCATTGGCCGACGGCGCCAAGACCGCTGAAGACAATGACTACCTGATCGTCGCCACCACCCGTCCGGAAACCATGCTCGGCGATTCCGCCGTCGCGGTTAACCCGAACGACGCGCGTTACCAGGCCCTGATCGGCAAGTTCGTCGAGCTGCCGCTGGTTGGCCGTCGCATCCCGATCATCGCGGACGACTACTGCGACCCTGAATTCGGCACCGGCTGCGTGAAAATCACCCCGGCCCACGATTTCAACGACTATGAAGTCGGCAAGCGTCACAACCTGCCGTTGCTGAACATCTTCGACAAGAACGCCTCCGTGTTGCCGGCCTGCCAGGTGTTCAACCTGGACGGTACGCTGAACGAGAGCATCGACGGCAAGATTCCGGCTGAATTCGCCGGCCTCGACCGTTTCGAAGCACGCAAGCAGATCGTTGCCGCCTTCGACGCCGCCGGCCTGCTGATCAGCGTCGACGACCACGGCCTGAAAGTGCCGAAGGGCGACCGCTCCGGCACCGTGATCGAGCCGTGGCTGACCGACCAGTGGTACGTGTCCACCCAAGCGCTGGCCGAACCGGCCATTGCCGCAGTGGAAGACGGCCGCATCCAGTTCGTGCCCAAGCAATACGAAAACATGTACTTCTCGTGGATGCGCGACATCCAGGATTGGTGCATCAGCCGTCAGCTGTGGTGGGGCCACCGCATTCCGGCCTGGTACGACGCTTCGGGCAAGGTTTACGTGGGCCGCGACGAAGCCGAAGTGCGCGCCAAGCACAACCTCGGCCCGGACGTTGCGCTGCAACAGGACAACGACGTACTGGACACCTGGTTCAGCTCGGGCCTGTGGACCTTCTCCACCCTCGGCTGGCCGGAAAAAACCGACGCCCTCAAGACCTTCCACCCGACCGACGTGCTGGTATCGGGTTTCGACATCATTTTCTTCTGGGTTGCCCGGATGATCATGCTGACCATGCACCTGGTGAAGAACGAGGATGGCACGCCGCAGGTCCCGTTCAAGACCGTCTACATGCACGGCCTGGTGCGCGATGGTCAGGGCCAGAAGATGTCCAAGTCCAAGGGCAACGTCCTGGACCCGCTGGACATCATCGACGGCATCGACCTGGAATCCCTGGTGCAGAAACGCACTTCGGGCCTGATGCAGCCAAAACTGGCGAAGAAGATCGAGAAGCAGACCCGCGACGAATTCGCCGATGGCATCGCCAGCTACGGCACCGACGCACTGCGTTTTACCTTCTGCTCGCTGGCGTCCACCGGTCGCGACATCAAGTTCGACATGGGCCGCGTCGAAGGCTATCGCAATTTCTGCAACAAGATCTGGAACGCTGCACGCTACGTGCTGGACAAAGGCGAAGACTGCGGTCAGAACGGCGAAGCCGTCGAATTGAGCCTGGCCGATCGCTGGATCATCTCGCAATTGCAGCGCACCGAAGCCGAAGTGACCCGCCAGCTCGACCAGTTCCGTTTCGACCTGGCCGCGCAGTCCTTGTACGAGTTCATCTGGAACCAGTATTGCGACTGGTACCTGGAACTGTCCAAGCCCGTGCTGTGGGACGAAAACGCGCCAATCGAACGCCAGCGCGGCACTCGCCGCACTCTGGTGCGCGTGCTGGAAGTGGCGCTGCGCCTGGCGCACCCGTTCATGCCGTTCATCACCGAAGAAATCTGGCAGCGTCTCGCGCCGCTGGCCGGCATTCAGGGCAAGACCATCATGCTGCAACCTTGGCCGGTGGCCAACGAATCGCGCATCGACGAAGCCGCCGAAAGCGATATCGAATGGCTCAAGACCCTGATGCTCGGCACGCGCAACATCCGCGCCGAAATGAACATCGGACCAGGCAAGCCACTGGCGGTGTTCGTGAAGAACGCCAGCGCTGAAGATCAGCGCCGTCTTGGCGAGAACGATGCGCTGCTCAAGAAGCTGGCGAAGCTGGAGTCCATCACCGTATTGGCAGCCGATGCCGAAGCACCGCTGTCTGCCACCGCCCTGGTCGGTGAGATGGAAGTGCTGGTGCCAATGGCCGGCTTGATCGACAAGGGTGCGGAACTGGCCCGTCTCGACAAGGAAATCGCGCGCCTGCAAGGCGAAGTGCAGCGAGTGGGCGGCAAGCTGTCCAACGCGGCGTTCGTCGACAAGGCGCCGGCCGAGGTGATCGAGAAGGAGCGCGCCAAACTGACCGAGGCCGAACAGGCGCTGGGCAAGCTGGCGGAGCAACATGCGCGGATTTCGAGCCTGTAAGGTGCGAGTCGCTTAAAAAGAGACCTTCGGGTCTCTTTTTTTTTGCCTTGAAAACATCACGCCCAGCTGAACACCCGTAGTTGACCGGGTTGAGCTCAGGATGTGTGACAATGTCCGCCACTTTGAGTCCAGTACCCGAATCATCATGACCGCCCCAACCTCGCCCAAACCACCCCGCAAGAAGCCCAACGCCGTGACGCCGGCCAAGCCCGTCACGGTGCGCAAAGAAGCCACCTTGCACCCACGCAATCGCCATCAGGGCCGTTACGACTTCCCGGCGTTGATCAAGACCACGCCGGAGCTGGCGAAATTCGTGATCATCAACCCCTATGGCAAGGAAAGCATCGACTTCGCCAGCCCGGATGCAGTGCGCGTCTTCAACCGAGCGCTGCTGAAAGCGTTCTATGGCATTCAGCACTGGGACATCCCGGCCGACTACCTGTGCCCGCCCGTACCAGGTCGCGCCGACTATGTGCACTTCCTCGCCGACCTGCTGGCCAGCGTCAACGAAGGCGTGATTCCCCGCGGCGCGCCAGTGAAGGTGCTCGACGTGGGCATGGGCGCCAACTGCGTCTACCCGCTGATCGGCTACAGCGATTACCGCTGGCACTTCCTCGGATCCGAGATCGACGCCACCGCCCTGGCGTCCGCCAAGGCCATTGTGCAATCCAACGGGCTGAACAAGGCCATCCAATTGCGCCAGCAAACCAACCCCAAGCAGATCCTGCTGGGCCTGCTGGAGCCGGGCGAACGGTTTGACCTGACGATGTGCAACCCACCCTTCCATGCCTCGCTGGAGGAAGCCACGCGGGGTAGCCAGCGCAAATGGCGTGCTTTGGGCAAGGCCGATCCAAAACGCAAGTTGCCGGTACTGAACTTCGGTGGCCAGGCGGCCGAGCTTTGGTGTGAGGGCGGCGAAGCGCGATTCGTCACGCAGCTGATCGCTGAAAGCGCGCAAATCGGCCATCGGGTCTTGTGGTTCAGCACCCTGGTGTCAAAAGCATCGAACCTGCCAGCCATCGAAACCGCACTGAAAAAGGCCGGCGTGCTGGAAAGCCAAGTGGTGGAGATGTCTCAGGGGCAGAAACAGAGTCGTTTTGTCGCCTGGACCTTCCAGACCCACAACGAACAACAGGTGTGGCGCCAAGGCTGGGCGCCCAAGCGCTGATAAATCACAGGCAACAAAAAACCGTGCCTGGATCGCTCCAGAGCACGGTTTTTTTTTGCGGCGTCTTACTTGTTGATGCTGTCGGTCAGCACTTTGGCTGGAACGAACTTCACCACTTTCTTGGCAGCGATTTCGATGGCAGCGCCAGTCGAAGGGTTGCGGCCGGTACGGGCAGGACGCTCGGTCACTTTCAGTTTGCCGATGCCTGGCAGAGTGATTTCGGCGCCGTTTTCCAGCTGATCGGCAACGATCTGGCCCAGTTGTTCCAGAGCTGCGCGCGCGGTGGTTTTTGGCGCGTCGATAGCTTCAGCGATATCAGCGATCAGTTGGTCTTTAGTCAAAGCCATTGTGGTGTTCCTTCCCTATCAAATTCATATGGATTGCAGAGTGCAGTGTCAGCCGTCGAGCCTGACCGTCTAGGCCTGGCACCCCCGGCCATAACCACGGAGATCGGGGTTATAGATGCCTGAAACGGGGATTGGTTCGACCTGACAGATGCTGAATGCACGCTTAACGCCGATACTTGGCGTAAGACGGGGCAAAACTAGCACAGAGACGGGGAAATATCCGCTTCTACCTACCCATTTGGTCAGCTTTATCGCTCTAAACCGTGAAAAAAAGGCATATGGCCCGTCGGAGACCACCCAAAATGGCCTTCGAAGCGCGTCTTGGCCAATGGGTGCGGTACACTGGGCGACTTTTCGGGGAGGCCCACCGCTCCCCTTCAACCAGCCGAGAAGCCCATGCCGATCCGTCATTGCATCGTCCACCTGATCGACAAAAAACCCGACGGCACACCCGCAGTTCTTCATGCCCGTGATTCGGAATTGTCCGAGTCGGCCGCCATCGAGAACATGCTTGCCGACCTCAACGAGAGCTACAACGCCAAACAAGGCAAGGCCTGGGGCTTTTTCCACGCCGAGTCCGGCGCGCACCCGTTCAGCGGCTGGTTGAAGGACTATTTCGACGGTGGCCAGGATTTCACCACGTTCAGCCGTACCGCAGTCGAGCACCTGCAGAAGCTGATGGAAGAGTCCAACCTGTCCACCGGCGGCCATGTGCTGTTTGCCCACTACCAACAAGGCATGACTGACTACCTGGCCATCGCCCTGCTGCACCACAGCGAAGGCGTAGCGGTAACCGACGAGCTGGACGTGACCCCTTCGCGCCATCTGGACCTGGGCCAGTTGCACCTGGCAGCACGGATCAACGTGTCCGAGTGGCAGAACAACAAACAATCCAAGCAGTACATTTCGTTCATCAAGGGCAAGAACGGCAAGAAGGTCTCGGAATATTTCCGTGACTTCATCGGTTGCCAGGAGGGCGTCGACGGCCCGGGCGAGACCCGCACCCTGCTCAAGGCATTCAGTGACTTCGTCGAAAGCGAAGACCTGCCGGACGAATCCGCCCGCGAAAAAACCAAGACCCTGGTCGATTACGCCAGCAGCCAGGCCAAGCTGGGCGAACCCATGGGCCTGGAGGAACTGTCGGGGCTGATCGATGAAGATCGACCAAAAGCCTTCTATGACCACATCCGCAACAAGGACTACGGCCTGTCGCCGGAAATCCCGGCGGACAAACGCACCCTCAACCAGTTTCGCCGCTTTACCGGGCGTGCAGAAGGCTTGTCCATCAGCTTCGAAGCGCATTTGCTGGGCGACAAGATCGAGTATGACGAAGCCGCCGGTACCTTGATCATCAAGGGCCTGCCGACCCAATTGACCGACCAGCTCAAGCGCCGCAACTGATGCTCGGCGGGGTCTTCAAGAAAGTCCTGCTGGTCTTGCTCGTGGTGGTGGTGTTTCAGAACTGGGGCAAGATCGAGCGGGTGTTCAACCCCTCGCAGGGGGTGCCGGAGCACGTACGCGCCTCGGCTCGCGTGACACTCTATGCCACCGAGTGGTGTGGCTACTGCAAGCAGATCCGCCGGTTCCTCGATCAGAAGGGCATTCCCTACCAGGCGTTCGATATCGAGAAGGACGCCCAGGCGCGCAAGGCGTATGAGGCGCTGGGGGGCGGCGGGATTCCGTTTGTGGACGTGAATGGGGTCTTGATTCGGGATTACAATCCGAAGGCCATAGAACACGCCTTGTCTGTATCAGAGGCACTGCGTAGCGCCTCTGATACAGGGATAGATCACAAATGATTGCAGCCGTACTTACGGGAGTTTGCGGTCGTGGTGGCAGGACGGAAAGGTTCGAGGTTCCATTGCGGTTTATTCCGTGCATCCAAGTAATGACAGATTAACTGCTCACGCATACTGGCCCCTGCGCCGGGTGGGGACTTCCACTGCGGATCGTTACCAAACAGTTTGACAATCTCAGCCATCACCTGGACGGTGGTGGCGTCATCCCTCACATTACGACCAAGATCGGTGGGGGTTAGTCGCAAACTCCATTCATTCTTGCCAGTACCGGGATCGTATCGATTGATCCACTCGCCTTTCTGAATGTATTGACCTACGGCGGGTGGCGGAACGCATGCCTTTTGGTCACCGGGATTGTAACTAAAGGTCGCCTTCTCTTGAGCAGTCTTTGGTAGAGTCAACCGAATAATCGGCAGAAACTTATCCGTGTACTTACAGTAATCGCCCTGATCATATTGAGCATCCAACAACCCCTGCCCTGCCCCCTGAGGATTGGGTATGAAATACACAGCTCTTATAGGCAAGGTAGCGGGGTCATTGTAGTCCCAGTAAACCGGATCATTCAGATTTGCAGGATTCGCAATACCCAACATGACTTCATTCTGTTGATTCAGAGGTTGTGGTGTAAGAAGCTTAGACGCCTCCACAAAAGCTTTAAATGCGTCCAGCGCGTCGATGCCTCGCCCCTCCCTTAAATTAAAGCTGCATTGCTTTTGATTGTCATACCCCTCTGACTTAAATTTTCCAATCCATTGAACACCCGTCAAGATATTTTGTGTCTCGCAGGATGCGCTTACAGCACCGCCATTTGAACTTACCCCGCACCCTTCTTGATTACGGAAATCAGTCCAACCATCTTTTGGGAACGCACAATTGATTGTAATATCTTTTTTATCAGGACGATTACCAATAGGCGGATCAACAAAAAAACCATTATCATCATCCCTTATCGTCCTATCAAAGTTTATGTCCCTACGCAGGTATGAAAATGACAGGCCATTTTTTTTTGCCGCATTCGGGCTAACCCCCCAGAACCGGAAGGTTGGGCCGGGAACCGTTGACCTTAACAAAACACCATTACACACAATACCCGGTGCTTTTGGACAACCATCACTTGTGTCATCGTATCGTTTGCTTAGTACCGTAGCAGCCTCTTGACCAATGGCATCCTCTGCAGGGCCAGCCAAAACTTCCCGCAGGGCTGCATTAGACAAGACCATGCCCAAGAGCACGAAAGCGCGCACGCAATTAGTTTTCATGAAAGTATCTCCTTACTGCCAAACCAGATTATTTAAAGCCAAACGATCGGCCCATTAATCCCCCGTTCCAAACTGGATCCCGTAAGTAGTTCAATTTAGGAGGGGTTGCACCCGGCAGCCACAGCTACTGCTTGGGTGGTATCTGACCTGAAAGGCTCTAAATTGTAATTTGTATTATCACGGTATGTTGCAAGGAGACAGGCTAATTGACGGCGCACACCTCCGTTATACTCAGCAACCCATTGAGGGTCCTTCCCATGTTTATCAACTATCTCCTTGTAGAAATTATCCAGTTGATTGGCCTGACTCAGTCGGCCGCAATCGGTAGGTGTCACTGACAAGGTCCATTTGTTGGCCTTGGCACCGGGATCATAGCGATTCACCCACTCGGTTTTATCTACAAAGCGGCGGCACATCACTGTGTTCAACGGTGCCTGGTCCGCTGGCGCGTAGAAAAACGTGGCATCCTCAGCCGGGGTCATAGGAAGGGTTATTCGGACAATCGGAAGGAAGTGGCCAGAGTCTTCATATATAGCCATCTGATCTTTTTGAGCCTCACTTTTTCCCGCTTCAGTTGCAGCCCCCGTCACAGTGTCTTTACTAATCCAAAAAATGGCCCAAATGGGTACTCGACTCCCATCACTTTGCGGCCATGACGCTATGCGAATTTCATTGTTGCTCAATAGATCCGCAGCGAAGTGCTCACTCTGAACTTCAGCAAAGGAATGAGCTTTAATAAATTGCATAAAAATATTCGCACTCGCCGGCTCAGTCGCGGGTTTTAAATCAAACAGGCACTGGCGATAGTGGGACTTTCCGTTTACCAAATAGTAAGCAAGCCATGCATCGGCAGTAGTAATACCTTGAGCCTGACAACTGCGTTCCACCTGCTCGGTATTGACAGCATCCCCGCAGCCCTTTTCTGTCACTCTACCGTGAGAGCCGGCGTCATTCACTGCGGCACATAACACTTGCAACTGAATATAATCATCCGGCGAATAAAACATTGAACGAATGATATAGCCATGTCGATGATCAGACGCCAATTGGCGAAATTTTGCATCTTTACGAATATAGGAAAACGCTGTCGCCTCCTTTGAAGCGGGACCAAAGTTCCAAAACCTGTATTCGGCGGAGTAAACGGTCCCTCGTATGAATATGCCAGAGCAGAGAAACGCAGGCCGCTTTGCCGACCCGCAATCAGCCACGGTCTTCTTGTAGGCGGCGTACATGTCAAATACTGTCTGCGCGCCCACTTGATCATGATTGAGATACTGAGCCGCTGCCAGGTTCGTCAAAAAAACATGAAACAGAAATATAAAATATATACATACACGTTTCATAGCATGCGCCTCCACACGTCGTTTAAATCTTCGACTTAATGGAAACGCACTCGCTTAAAATGATCTACTGTGAAGTCTGACAGGACCGAATACTCATTAGCAATTAACAACTAACTGTTATTCCAAAATTATTCAAACTATCGTCGGACTGCCAACATTAACAGTATCAAAACAGGGTGATTTCAGGCAAAGGACGCTTCAACGCAGCACAATCATCCGCCCCAGCACATGGTGCTGTTCAAACCCCAGCACCGCCTGCAATGCATTCAACACCGCCTGCGGGTCTTTGCTCGGAAAGCTGCCACTGACGCGCCGGGCGCCCATCTCGTCGTTGAGCAACAGGATGCGCCCCGGGTAGTAGCGCCCCAGGTCCTTGACCACATCGGCCAGCGGCGCCTTGTAATAATTGAGCCAGCCATCACGCCAGGCCAGGCGCGATTCGCTGTCCACGGCCTGCACAGCGTCGGCAACGCCCTCGGCATAGGCCACTTGCTGTCCAGCGGTCAGAATTTGCTGTGTGCCCTGCCGGGACGGTGTTACGCCGACCCGGCCGGACAACACGGTCACCTGAGCGCCGGCCGGCTGCAGGCGCACTTCGAATTGCGTGCCCAACACCCGCGTTTCGCCGCTGTCCGCTTCCACCACAAAGGATTGGCCGGTGTGGGTCACGCTGAAAAAGCCGGCGCCGCGCCGCAATTGGATATGCCGTTCGCCATGGCTGAAGTCCACGGCAATGGCACTGTCGGCGTCGAGGGTCACTTGGGATTGGTCGGCCAGCGTGACGGTTTTGATTTCGCCCGGCGCCGTCACGTAGTCCGCGCCGATGTGATCGACCCAGCGCGACGGCTGCCAGCCGGCGCCCATGGACACCATCAACAGCAGGCAGGCCGCCATCGCCAAAGCGCCGGACCAACGTATCGCCCGCGAGCGCTTTGAGGTGTTCATCGCATTGAGGTAGCCCTGCAACGCCAAGGCCTCCTCGCCTGCCAGCTTGCGCGCCGGCTCTTCACTCAGTTCCCATACCACCTGCGCCTGGGAGTACGCCTCGACATGCGCGGGGTCGGCGCGCAGCCACTGGCTGAACGTGGCCTGATCACCGCTGCTGGGTTGATCGTGCAGCAGGCTCAACCAGGCCAGTGCGGCTTGTTCCTGAGCGGGCGTGGGCGTGGTGGTCACGGTGCTTTCCCTGGCGTGCGTGGAGGCGATGGTTCACGAAGGCTGGCTTTGCAGGCTTCGAGGGCACGCATCATATGTTTTTCCACGGCACTTTGGGACAGGCCCATGGCCTTGGCGATTTGCGTGTAAGTGCGGCCGTGAATGCGGTTAAGCAGAAAGATATGCCGGGTGCGCTCCGGCAGGCTACGAAGGGCGGCTTCCACGTGACGCAGATCATTACCGGCTTCGAGGGCAGCCTGAGGCTCGCAACCCTGGTGGTCATGCTGTTCCGGCAGCCAGCCTTCACTGCTGCGCACGCGGGCGCCTTCGCTGCGCAGATGGTCGATGGCGATATTGCCGGCACACCGCAGCAGGTACGTGCTGAGTTCCTCGACCTGCACCAACGGCCGGCGCCAGAAGCGCAGGAACAGGTCCTGCACCAGGTCGGCCGCGGTCGCACGGCAGCCGACGCGGCGGCTGACCAGGGCTTCCATCTGCGAACGCTGGGACAAAAACACCTGCAGAAAATGCGCACGCCCACCTGCCGCATCGGCGTGCTGGCTGTCCTGGGACTCGGGTGGAGTGCTGATCATCATGCAGAGCTCAGAGGATGGCGAATGCCGCAACGGGGCTGGCCAGCAGACCGAAGCCCGCCAGGATCAAGGCCAGCCTTGGCCGATAGGGCAACAACAGCACCAGCAACAAGGCGCTGAGCATTAACACCGCACACCACTCCACCAGGCCCTGGGCCCAACCGGCAGCATCCACTGCCGGCCAGATCGAAACACTCAACAGGCCCGCACCGACAATGCGCAACACCAGACGCCGGCGCGCCGACAATTTGCGGCGCAACAGCTCACCGTGATGGCGATCGGTGGCCAGGCACAAAGCGGTGAACCCGGCGTAGCACATCAACAAGGCGACGAGCATTCAGTGGGCCTCGCGCTTGAGGGTCAACGGACGTGCGCGCTCGGCCTTGGGTAGGGGCGCCGCGCGCTGCTGCATCTTCCAGGCGGCCCAGGTGAGGAATACGCCGCTGCCCAGGCACGTGAGGTCAAAGCCGGCCATGGCCCAGTCGCCGGAGGCGAGTGAAACGCCCAGGTGATGCGATGTGGTCAGCGCGTTCAACAATGGGATCGCGACAAACATGAGTGCGGCCAGGCTCAGTTGCTCGACCCATCCCTGGCGCCCCCGGCGCAGCGCGGCGTGCAGCAGGCTCAGGCCCCAGGCGATGAAAAAGGTTTGCACCTCCCAGTCAGAACGCTCGGCAAGACCGATCGGCAGTACACGGTTGGCCCAGAAAAACGCCGCAATCGCGATGAGCAGCCCCGACATGCTGGTCATGTTCAGCACGTCGACCAAACGCAATTCAAACGGCATCACGCCGGTTTTCGCATGCTTGAGTTGGCGCTTGCCCAGCCAGATCACCAGGCCGGTGCCGATCATCGCCGTTCCCGCCAAACCGCAGATAAAGTACAGCCAGCGCAGCAGCGGGCCGGCGAAATGCCCCATGTGCAGGCCATAGAAACTGCCGCCGATCACCGCTGGCAACGACTGTTCGCCACTGACCCGCAACAGCTCGCCAGTGGCGCCGTTGAACGAGACGGTACTGCCAAAATCATGCACCACACGGTCGGAGCCGGCGCGGAACACATTGACCGACGCGTTCACATCCCCCGGATTGTTCACCGCCAGCCTGCCGACATGGCCGCCTGCCCACTGTGCGCGTGCCTGTTC
Source organism: Pseudomonas sp. SDO524_S393 (assembly GCF_054071875.1). Lineage (NCBI taxonomy): Bacteria > Pseudomonadati > Pseudomonadota > Gammaproteobacteria > Pseudomonadales > Pseudomonadaceae > Pseudomonas > Pseudomonas sp. SDO524_S393. The sequence goes on from NZ_JBSVVZ010000010.1 coordinate 22,929, forward strand.
GTACAGAGGCACCAGCGGCAACAGCTTGGCGGACTGGCCCGACGCCTGGGCGTTGTTGGTGGCGGGAAACACTTCGCTGAAGAAAGCGCGGGTGTCATTGCCATAAGAGGCGAGAATCGGCGCCGGCATGACCAGGCTCATGAAGATCACCAGGCTGCTGTAGGTGATCATCAAATGGAACGGCAGCACCAGCACGCCCACTGCGTTGTGCCCGTCAAGCCAGGAGCGCTGCCCCTTGCGGGGACGGAAGGTGAAGAAGTCCTTGAAGATTTTCTTGTGGGTGATGATGCCGGTGATCAGCGCGACGAACATCACCATCGCCGCGATGGTCGACAGCCAGCGGCCCCACGGATGGGGCATTTGCAACTGGAAATGGAACCGGTAGAAGAACTCGCCGCCCATGCTTTCACGGGCCTGGACCGGCTGGCCGGTGACGGGGTCGAGGACTTTCTGAATGAAGTCTCCGCGTTTGCCGGGGTCAACCTTGTCTTGCCACATCACCGACAGACCAGGGTCGCGGCTGTTGGGCAAGGTGATGAACCAGCGTGCGGCATTGGGCGCCTGCTGTTGCAGATAGGTTTGGGCCGCGCTCAGGCTGCGCGCGTCGTCAAGCGCGTGAGCCTGCACCTCGGGCTGCATCCAATGGCTGATCTCATCCTTGAAATACGCCAGGGTCCCAGTCAGAAAAATCGCAAAAAGCAGCCAGCCAAATACCAACCCGGCCCAGGTGTGCAACCAGGCCATGGCCTGGCGAAATCCCTCTTTCATGAACGCGCCACCCAAAAGCCGACACCCGCCAACGTGGCAAACAACGCACTGGGCAACATCACCCCAAACCAGGCGCGTGCGGCGCTACGGCAGGCGAAACACCAGAGCACCGCCAGCAGATAGAACACGAATGAACTCATCATCCCGGTAATCACCGCATCGGCGCGGGAAGTCGGCATCCATAACGCCAGGCAGATACTGGCCAGCGAGGCCATGAGATAACCGCCCACCACCGCGGCCAGCACGCGCGAGGTCACGGCGAGGCGATAGGAGACGGGCAGTGAGGTTTTGCTTTTCATGGGGAGACGCCCTGTTCATCAGAGCGCGATATTAATGATAAATATTCTCATAAGCAAAACAGAACAGATGAATCACCGCACCTGACGGATTGCCGAAGCAAACCTTGCGCCCTACAATGCGAACAATTCTTGTTCTCTAGAGCATGTTCATGCTTGCGGAGTGTTCGCGTTGCAACCGTCCAACCCTGTCGAAGTCCTGTATCACGACCATCACCACTGGCTCACCGGCTGGTTGCGACGCAAGCTCGGCTGCCCGGAAAGTGCCGCCGATCTGGCGCAGGACACCTTCATCCGCGTGCTCACCGCGCGCGAAACGCCGACATTGATCGAACCCCGCGCCTTCCTCACCACTATCGCCAAGCGGGTGTTATTCAACTTCTATCGACGCCAGGACCTGGAACGCGCCTACCTCGACGCACTGGCCCAAATGCCCGAACAGGTGGCGCCGTCGGAAGAAGAGCGCGCGATCATCCTGCAAACGCTGCTGGAGCTGGACCAACTGCTCGACGGCCTGCCCACCCAGGTCAAGCGCGCATTCCTGCTGGCGCAACTCGACGGCCTGACCTACGCCCAGATCGGCGCCGAACTGGGCATCTCGATTGCCACGGTCAAGCGCCACCTGAACAAAGCGGCGATGCGCTGCTATTTCGCCCTATGAACGTTTCTACCCAGGTCGCCGAACAAGCCGTGCACTGGCTGATGGAAATGCAGCAGGGCGCGCTCAACCCGCGTCAGCAGGCCGCCTGGCAACAGTGGCTCAATGCCCACAGCGAGCATCAGCGCGCGTGGGACCACATCCAGCGCGTCAATCAGCGCCTGCGCGGCATGCCTGCGCCTTTGGTCCATGCCGCGCTGAACGCACCGCAATCCGGCAGTCGTCGTCAGGCGCTCAAGTTGCTGTTGATCCTCGGCGCCGGTTCCGCCGCGGCCTGGAGCCTGCGCCAGCAACATATTCTGCCGCCCTTGACCGCCGACTATCGCAGCCCCATCGGCCAGCGCCGCAAGGTGCAACTGGCTGACGGAAGCCAGTTGCAGCTCAACACCGGCAGTGCAGTGGATGTGCATTTCGACGGCCAGCAACGGCTGATTCGCCTGCTCGAAGGCGAGATCATGCTCACCGGCCTGGCCGGCAATGCGCCCTTGCAGGTGCTGACCGGCCAGGGCTTGCTCACCAGCCAGGCCGCACGCCTGAATGTGCGCCAGTTCAACGACCACACCCAGGTAGCGGTATTCAATGGCCACGTCAGTGCCATGCCTAACCACTACAGCGGCTTGCCGTTGACGGTCGACGCTGCGCGCCAGGTCAATTTCACCCGCAAAGGCTGGGACACCCCACGCCCCACCGACGCCAACAGCGGCGCCTGGGCCGACGGCATGCTGGTGGCCGCCCATATGCGCCTGGAAGACTTCCTCGCCGAACTCGGCCGCTACCGCCGTGGCCAGCTCAATTGCGATCCGCAGGTGGCCAATCTGCTGCTGTCCGGCAGCTACCCGCTGGACGACAGCGAGCGCATCCTGGACCTGCTGGAAGTCAGCCTGCCGGTCAAGGTGCGACGATTTACCCGCTACTGGGTGACGGTGCAGGCGCGCGCCTGAAACTATTTTCAACCACGATGAGCCGTTTTCCAGCCCTCGCGTGACAGAGAAGGAAAGCCCCCTTGATCCTTCCTTCTCAGGACCGCTCTTTATGCTCCAGCACCCCACCCCTCTCGCCCGCACCCTGCGTCATCTGCTGCTGGGCGCCAGCCTCGGCTTTACGGTATTGCCCCCGCTGATGGCGGCCGAGGCCAAGCCTTATCACATCGCTCCAGCGTCACTGGAGGCCGCGTTGAATCAATTCGGGCGCGAAGCGGGCGTGCTGATTTCCTTTGGTTCCGAGGTCACCGCCGGCTTGCACAGCCCCGGTCTGAACGGCAATTACAGCGCCGCCGATGGCCTGCAAAAACTGTTGGAAGGTACCGGCCTGCAAGCGCGCGCCGAAGGCGATAACGCTTACAGCCTGCAACCTGCGAACGCGCCGGCGACCCTGGAGCTGAGTACGTCCAGTGTGGTCGGTGACTGGCTGGGCGATGCCGCGCAAACCCATGTGTTCGAACACCCCGGCGCCCGTGACGTGATCCGTCGCGAGGAATTCGAACGCCAGGGCGCTACCCAGGCCCGCGACGTGCTCAACCGCATCCCCGGCGTCAACGCGCCGGACAACAACGGCACCGGCAGCCACGACATGGCACTGAACTTCGGCATACGCGGCCTCAACCCGCGGCTCGCGTCGCGCTCCACCGTATTGATGGACGGCATCCCGGTACCGTTCGCGCCTTACGGCCAGCCGCAGCTGTCATTCGCGCCTATCAGCATGGGCAACATGGACGCCGTGGACGTGGTGCGCGGCGGCGGTGCGGTGCGCTACGGCCCGCAGAACGTCGGCGGCATCGTCAACTTCGTGACCCGCGCCATTCCCGATGCGCCGACGGTCAAAGGCGGCCTGCAGACCGAAACCAGCCCGTCTTCCAGCCACGATGGTTTCAAGACCACCGGCAACCTGCTGGCCGGCGGCACCGCCGACAACGGTCTGGGCGGCGCGCTGCTGTATTCCGGCACCCGTGGTGGCGACTGGCGCGAAAACAGTAATACCCGCATCGACGACCTGATTCTCAAGGGCAAATACCAGTTCGACGACGCCAACAGTTTCAACGCCATGGCGCAGTACTACGAAGGCCAAGCCGATATGCCCGGCGGCTTGAACGTCAAGGACTACAAGGCCGATCCGTATCAGTCCACCCGCCCCTACGACAAATTCTGGGGCCGCCGTACGATGTTCAACGTCGGCTATCGCTACGAGCAGGACCGTCGCGAATTCACCGTCAACAGCTTCTTCACCAAAACCCTGCGCAGCGGCTACCTGGACCAGGGCACGTTCCTCTCGCTGTCTCCGCGTGAGTACTGGGTGCGCGGCCTCGAAACCCGTTTTGCCCAAGGCTTCGACCTCGGCCCCACCAGCCACGAAGTGGGCGTGGGTTACCGTTACATCAACGAAGCGGGCCACGAGCTGCGCTATCGCACGCCCATCAGCGCCAACCAGCAGATCCCCAACACCAGCAGCCGCAACGACCGTGACACGCGGGGCGGCACCGAAGCGAATGCATTCTTCGTCGACGACCGCATCGATATCGGCAAATGGACGATCACCCCGGGTATTCGCTACGAGATGATCGAGTCCCAGCAGACCAACAACCTGAGCAACGTCAAATACAAGGGCGACTACAACACCGCGTTGCCGGCGTTGAACGTGCTCTACCATCTGACCGACGACTGGAACCTCTACGCCAACACCGAAGGCTCCTTCGGCAGCGTACAGTACAGCCAGATGCCCAACCGCGTGACCAGTGGCGAAGTGAAACCGGAAAAGGCCCGCACTTGGGAACTCGGCACCCGCTACGACAATGGCACCCTGCGTGGGGAAATCGGCGCGTTCCTGATCAACTTTGACAACCAGTACGACAGCAACCAGACCAACGACTCGGTGATTGCCCGCGGTGAAACGCGCCATCAAGGCATCGAATCGAGCATCAACTATGCCCTGGACGGTTTGAGCCCTGCACTGGCCGGTTTCGATGTGTACGCCACTTACGCCTACGTCGACGCCACCATCCGCGAAGACGGCCCGAACAAAGGCAACCGCGTGCCCTTCTCGTCCAAGCACAAAGGCACCCTGGGCGTGGGCTACACCGAGGGGCGCTGGAAACTCAACCTGGACAGCAGCTACCAGAGCAGCCAATTCGCCGACAACGCCAACACCCGGATGGAAAGCGCCGACGGCAGTACCGGACGCATCCCCGGCTACATGCTGTTCAGCAGCCGCGCGGCGTATGACTTCGGCCCGCAGCTGTCGGATTTGAATGTGGCGGTCGGAGTGAAAAACATCTTCAACAAGCAGTACTACACGCGCTCGTTCGACGATAACAACAAGGGCAAATACGTCGGTGAACCACGCACGGTGTACGTGCAGACATCCATCGCGTTTTGATCACCTGAAACCTTGATTTACCAGCAATGGCGATCCCCTGTGGGAGCAGGCTTGTCGGGTCGCCGCATCGCTGCGAAGACGGCGGCACTGCCGACACAGATGCCGACTGACCCACCGCTTTCGTAGACTCGCCGGGGCTCGACAACTCCCACAGGGGATTGGCAGTGGCTGAAAAAATTCTGTCAGCAGGGCCGGGCGCTTTCTCGCCAACAATAGAGATCCAATGTGAGAAGCCGGCCTTGCCGAGGAGCGGGTTTAACTACCCGCCAGGCAACTGGGGGTGCCCGCAACCAATGCATCGATTGCGCAGCGAACCTTGGCAGGCATGTGCGGTGCTGTGGGCCAGACCACATGGATCGGCGAAGGCTGGTTGCGATGGTTCGGCAACACAGCTTCCAGTTGCCCGCGCAATACGTAGTGAGCAATCAGCCAGCTTGGCAACCAGGCCAGGCCCACCCCCGCGATGGCGGCGTCGGCCACGGCCTGGAGGTCGTCCAGAATCAGCGGAGAGCTCAGCCGCGAACGCTGCGCAACGGTGCGGTAGGCAATCCCACGATGCCCGGCGAGGTCCGCGAGAGATTCGATACGCCCCACTCGTTGCAGGTACGCCGGTGACGCGGCCAGTCCCACCGACTGCTCGCCCAGGCGGCGGGCGCTCAAGCGGTCCGTGTCAGGCAAAGTGCCAATGCGCACGGCAATATCGAAGCCTTCCTGTGCCAGGTCTGTCATGCGGTCCGAGAAGCAAATCTCGATTTCCAGCGCCGGATAACGCTCCATCAACCCCCACAATGCAGGCGCCGCATAGTGATGCCCGAAAATCAGCGGCACGCTGGCGCGCAGGCGTCCGCGTGGCTGTTGTCGGCCACTGTCCAGCACTGACTCGGCGGCCTCCAACTCAGCCAGCGCCCGCAGACAGTGCTCGTAGTACGCCTGCCCATCTTCGGTCAGACGCTGACGCCGCGTGGAGCGTTGCAGCAGACGTGTGCCCAGGCGCGCTTCCAGTCGCGCCAGGCCTTTGCCCACAGCTGAGCGTGTGAGGTTCAGGCGTTCGGCAGCTTGCGTCAGGTTGCCGCTTTCGACCACCTGGAGGAACAGTTCAATGCCGTCGAAACGTGGAATGGCCATGTGTCAATTGTCGCTCTTTATTCCCTTATCAACGGAAAACTTATCACGAATAAAGAACTGGATTCCCCTGAAAATAATCCGATCCCCACCTTCAGGAGAATGTCATGCCATCCACCGCCACTGCGTCGGCCCTCAGCCCTCCACATACCCAACGAAATGGCCTCGCCCTCACCGCCGTGTGCCTGGTGCCCCTGATGTTCGGCCTGGAAATCTCCAGCGTGCCGGTCATCCTGCCCACCCTTGAACAGCAACTGGGCACGGGCTTCCAGGACGCTCAATGGATCATGAACGCCTACACCCTGGCCTGCACCAGCGTGCTGATGGCGGCAGGCACGCTGGCCGACCGCTTCGGACGTCGGCGCATCCTGGTGCTGTGCCTGTGGTTGTTTGGCTTGGCTTCTCTGGCTTGCGGACTGGCGGAGGATGCCGCCACCTTGATCGCCGCGCGTTTCGCTCAGGGCGTGGGTGGCGGAGCCATGATGATCTGCCAGTTCGCCATTCTGTCGCACCTGTTCCGCGAACCGGCGGCACGTGCGCGAGCCTTTGCGATCTGGGGCGTGATCGCCGGCGTGGGCCTGGGCTTCGGTTCCATCGTGGGCGCGTCGATCCTCGCCGTAGCGGATTGGCGCTGGGTGTTTCTCGTGCACGTGCCGCTCACCCTGGTCACACTGGGATTGCTGTGCATCAGCGTGCAAGAGTCCCGCGACCCGGCAAACAAACGCCTGGACATCGCCGGCATGCTCACCCTGACCCTCTCGGTGTTTGCCCTGGTTTACTTCATCACCCAAGGCACCGAAAGCGGCTTCGGCACGCCAGCCATGTTGGGCTGGGCCGGGTTTTCGCTGGTCACGCTGGTGCTTTTCCTGGTGATCGAAAAGCGCAGCGCGCACCCGATGTTCGATTTCTCGGTGTTCCGCCTGCCGCGTTTCAACGGTGCGTTGATGGGATCGATTGGGATGAACTTCAGTTTCTGGCCGTTCATGATCTACCTGCCGCTCTATTTCCAGGCGGGCCTGGGCTACGACACCCTGACCACCGGTGGCGCGCTGCTCGCCTACACAGTGCCCACGTTGCTGGTACCTCCACTGGCCGAACGCCTCGCCTTGCACTACGGCGCCGAACGCATCATCCCAATGGGCCTCGGCCTGATGGGCTCAGGTTTTATCGCCATGGCTGCGGCCAACAGCGTCGAGCATCCGAATATCGGGCTGGTGCTGCTCGGTTGCGCGATCGCCGGTATTGGCCTGGCCCTGACCAACTCGCCCACCACCAATACCACCACGGGTTCGGTGTCGGCTGATCGCGCAGGCATGGCCTCGGGCATCGACCTCAGCGCACGGTTGATTACCCTGGCATTGAACATTGCGTTGATGGGGCTGGTGTTGTTGCTGGGCATTGGTCATCGACTCGCCGAACTACCGCCCCTCGACATCGCCGCAGACTGGTCGAGCATCAGCCAGACTATTGCAGCGGGCAAGGTGGACGCCCTGAGCGCGCTGGGCCTGGCCGACTCGGCAGCCCGGTCCGCCCTGCGTCACGGCGTCGGCTGGGCCATGTTGTTCGCTGGCCTGGGCGCATGTGGGCTGGCGCTGTTGAGCCGGTATTTTTTCCGACCTATCCGATAAACGAAAACGGGCCTGCATCCGCAGGCCCGTCGTGGGGAGAGAAAGAACAGTCAGCTATTCAGCGCCGCGTTCTCGTTTTCCAGAAATTCCTCTTCAAGCGCATCATCGTTCACGGTGTTGGCCGAGCGATTTTTCGCGGCAGCGCGGGGCTTGCCTTGCAGTTTGCCGAACAGATGCTCCAGCGCATGTTCCAGCTTGGTGGCCGCACCGTCGATCGCCTGTTCCAGGGTATCGGCCTTGTGCAATACCGACAGCGGTTGATGGCCTTTTGGCCGCGCTTCCAGGCGGCAACTCAAATCATGGGGGCCCGGCTTGTCACCGTTCTCATCCCGCAGGTAGACCTCCACTCGGGTCAGATCTTCTTCGTAGCGTTCGAGCGTGCTCTCAATGGTCGTACGTACCCACTCCTCCAGTCGGATGCTGCTTTCAATATGGTTATCGCTATTGACTTGGATTTGCATAGTTCTTCCCTTATTTCAGCTAGCTCGCGGGAGGTCACAACTGCAACACCGGTGTGGTGAAACCATGACCTCTTGATTACAAGATTGAGCAGTCAGAAGAACAATTCAACCCCTTAGCAAAGATAAATCGCACATTACAAATTAAGTCTGACTACAAGCAAAAACGCTGGTAGGGTGGGGAGTTAGTTACATCTTCTTACGCCAGCCTTTCTCATCATTGCCCCTCTCCCAAGGGGTGCAATTCGCGAAAAATCCCGGCTTCTTCCACCAGCCAATCATGCACCGCCCGCACACCCGGATGGCTCAGCGCGCCCGGTGCGTAGAGCAGCACATAGCGCTTGTAATTGGGCACGGCAAGGCCAAAGGGGACGATCAAGGTGCCGCGCTCCAGCTCATCGTTGAGCAGGGTGCGTCGAGCGATGGCCACGCCCATGCCGGCGATGGCCGCCTCGATGGTCAGGTGGTTGCGGTTGAAGGTGTGCCCGCGCCGCACATCGGCGTCGTGGCAGCCGATGGCATTCAGGTAGAACTCCCACTCGGCGTACTCATAACTCCCACGCCAGGCGGTGATGTCGTGCAGCAGCGGAAAGTGCACCAGGTCGGCCGGCCCGTGCAACGGTGGGCGCCCGCGCAGCAGGCTTGGCGCGCACACCGGAAAGATCTGCTCGTCCAGCAGCGCTGTGGATAACAAGCCCGGGTAGCTGCCGTCGTTGAGGTCGATGGCCAGGTCGAAGTCGCCTTCATGCAGGGCGATGCTGCTGTCTTCGGCCACCATGCGCAACTGAATGTCCGGAAAACGTTGCTGCAACCGCGGCAGGCGCGGGGTCAGCCACTTGCCGAGAAACGACGGGATCGAACGCAAGCGCAAGGTTCCGCTGATCATCCCCGCATCCAGGCGCTGCAATTCAGCGTCGATACTGCCATAGGCCTCCCCCACTGTTTTTGCCAGCCGCTGGCCTTCGGCGCTGAGCTCCACGCCCCGGGCCCGTCGATGAAACAAACGAAACCCCAGACGCTCCTCCAATTGACGAATCTGCTGGCTCACCGCCCCCGGGGTGATGTGCAGTTCTTCGGCACAGCGGGTGAACGACAAATGCCGCGCCGCACAGGAAAAAACATGCAGCCAGACATACGTCTGGCCATGGAGAGGCCGCGTCATAGGGTTTAGTCCTGCTAAAGGGTGTCTTAGGATAATTCGTTGGTCAGTGCCGTTCCAGAGGCTCAGTATCGCGCCAATTCCGCTCGTCCTACAAAACATGGCAGCGATTTTTACTCCATTGCTTGTAAGGCTTTAGCATGGCTATCAGTGTTTTCGATCTATTCAAAGTGGGCATTGGTCCATCCAGTTCCCATACCGTCGGCCCCATGCGGGCGGCGGCGACCTTCGCCCAGGCCCTGACCGACCAACAATTGCTCAGCGAAACCCGCCGCGTCGAAGTGCGTTTGTACGGTTCACTGTCTGCCACCGGTGTCGGTCACGCTACCGATCGCGCCTGTGTCATGGGCCTGATGGGCGAATGGCCGGATCAGGTCGACCCCACCTCGATCAATCCGCGCATTCAGCAACTGCGTGAATCCGGTCGGCTATTGCTCGCCGGCCGGCAGGACATTGCCTTCAACTGGCAGCGCGACCTCCTGCTGCTGGACGAGAGCCTGCCCTACCATCCCAACGCCATGTCCCTGCACGCCTACGGCGACAACGGCCTGTTGAGCGAACAGACCTATTACTCGGTGGGCGGCGGTTTCATCATCGATGCCGCCGAGGCTGAGTCTGGGGCTGCACCGTCCGGCACCGTGCAGTTGCCTTATGACTTTTCCAGCGCCGCCGAGCTGCTGACCCTCTGCAACAAGCACGGCCTGCGGGTTTCAGAGCTGATGATGGCCAACGAGCGCGCGTGGCGCAGCGACGAACAGATCCGCAGCGGCCTGTTGCATATTTGGTCAGTAATGCGCGCCTGCGTGGAACAAGGCCTGCGCGATGAAGGCATCTTGCCAGGTGGCCTGGATGTGCCACGGCGCGCGGCGAAACTGCACCGCAGCCTGCTGGAAATCGGCAAGCCGAATGTCATCACCTCGACCCTGTCGGCCATGGAATGGGTCAACCTGTTCGCCCTCGCCGTCAACGAAGAAAATGCGGCCGGCGGGCGCATGGTCACCGCGCCGACCAATGGCGCGGCAGGAATCATTCCGGCGGTGCTGCACTACTACATGAAGTTCAACAGCGATGCGTCTGACGACGACGTGGTCAATTTTTTTCTGGCCGCTGCCGCAGTCGGCATTCTCTGCAAGAAAAACGCTTCGATCTCCGGCGCCGAAGTCGGCTGCCAAGGCGAAGTCGGTTCGGCCTGCGCCATGGCCGCCGCCGGCCTGGCGGACGTGCTGGGGGCCACCCCAGAGCAACTGGAAAACGCCGCCGAAATCGGCCTGGAACACAACCTCGGCCTGACCTGCGACCCGGTGGGCGGCCTGGTGCAAGTGCCGTGCATCGAGCGCAACGCCATCGCTGCCGTCAAGGCAATCAACGCCACGCAGATGGCCCTGCGCGGTGATGGCAAACACTTCATCTCCCTCGACCGGGTGATCCGCACCATGCGCGATACCGGCGCCGACATGCATGACAAATACAAAGAAACTTCACGGGGCGGCCTGGCCGTGAGCTGGGTGGAATGCTGAGGAGCATTTCCTGACCGCCCCAACGTGAGCCCGCGCAAAAATAATAACGAGGCAATAACGATGACCGATGTACGTACACCGGCAGCTGAAAATCCGGCTGCCACCGCCACCACCGTGACGTCCGGCTGGACCCGACACGACACCACCTGGATGCTCGGCCTCTACGGCACGGCCATTGGCGCCGGCACCCTGTTCCTGCCGATCAACGCCGGCGTCGGTGGCTTCTGGCCGCTGATCATCCTGGCGCTGCTGGCCTTTCCGATGACCTTCTTCGCCCAACGTGGGCTGACGCGCTTTGTGTTGTCGGGCAAATCCGGCGATATCACCGAAGTGGTCGAAGAACACTTCGGCGTGGGCGCGGGCAAGCTGATCACCCTGCTCTACTTCTTTGCGATCTTCCCGATCCTGCTGGTGTACAGCGTGGCCTTGACCAACACCCTGGGCAGTTTCATGCAACACCAACTGCACATGACACCGCCGCCCCGCGCCGTATTGTCACTGGTGCTGATCCTCGGCCTGATGGCCATCGTACGCTGCGGCCAGGGGGTGATCGTCAAAGCCATGAGCGTGCTGGTATACCCGTTCGTCGCCGCCCTGCTGTTGCTGGCATTCAGCCTGATCCCCAACTGGAACGGCGCGTTCTTCGCCTCTGCCGCTGAGGGCATGCCGCTGCCGGTGTTCTTCAAGACCTTGTGGCTGGCGATCCCGGTGATGGTGTTCTCGTTCAACCATTCGCCGATCATCTCCGCGTTCGCGGTCGATCAGAAACGCGTATACGGCCCCCAGGCCGAACGCAAAAGCAGCGGCATTCTCGCCACCGCACACGGCATGATGGTGCTGACCGTGATGTTCTTCTGCTTCAGCTGTGTACTGGCGCTATCGCCGGCTGACCTGGCCGCCGCCAAGGCGCAGAACATTTCGATCCTGTCGTACCTGGCCAACCACTTCCAGACGCCGGTCATCGCCTACGCCGCGCCCTTGATCGCGCTGGTGGCCATTACCAAATCCTTCCTCGGCCACTACATCGGAGCCAGCGAAGGCTTCCAGGGTCTGATCGTCAAATCCCTGCGCAGCCGCCAGCGCACGCTGTCGTCGAAATGGCTGGAACGCTGCACCGCACTGTTCATGGTGCTCACCTGCTGGGCCGTGGCCACGTTCAACCCGAGCATCCTGGGCATGATCGAAACCCTGGGCGGACCGGTCATCGCCTGCCTGCTGTTCCTGATGCCGATGTACGCGATCCGCCGCGTGCCATCCCTGCGCCAGTATTCGGGCCAGGTGTCGAATGTGTTTGTGGTGGTGATCGGGTTGATTGCGCTGTCTGCGATCGTTTTTTCCGTGTTGCCCTGAAACAACGCACAAGCCGCAAGAACAGCACTGAATCGATGTGGGAGCGGGCTTGCTCGCGAAAGCGGTGTTTCAGCTAATAAATACTTGGCTGAAGGACCGCATTCGCGGGCAAGCCCGCTCCCACATTGGCACCTCACCGCCAGGGAGCGCTCTAGACGGCACGGCCCTTGCTGTAGCGCTTGGGAGGGAAACGGACTTTGGCCGGTGGTCAGGCAACGCGAACTAATCCCGACATCGGTCGTCAATGACTGCAGGTTCTTATCAGGCGGTACGCACCATGGACAATCCTTTTCAGATCATCACCGACACCTTTACCCCCGACTACCGCGTCAACCTGAGCATCCAACGGCTCGACGGCAGCATCATGCTCACCCTCTCCAATGAGGACGGCGTGGTGGCCAAACGCATGATCAGCGCCGAGCAGCGCAACGACCCGCAGCGGCTCAAGCGCCTGGTACAAAGCATCCAATTCGGCATTGCCATCGAGCAGGGCCACAGTGCCCTGGACATTCTGGCCGTGATGACGGAGGGCGACAGCCACAAACTCTTGCAGCCGCCAGCCTCCCGCACCTTGCCCTTCAGCGTCGGGCTTTAAAGCTCGCCCTTCTCGGTTTCCAGGCTCGCCTCGCCCTTGCGACGCGGGCCTTCGACCTTCACCGACGGAAACGCCGACGACGCATAGCGCACCACCAGAATCGAGAACGCCAACAGCAGAATCCCGCCGCACAGGTAGATGATGCCCAGGTCCGGCGGGTTGTGGTGGGACACGTTGGAGATCAGCAGACGTGTGAGTGCGGTGATCGCCACGTAGATCAGGAAGCGCACCGGCATGTGGTTGGTCTTGAAGTAAATCCCGACCATCGCCCCCAGTTCCAGGTAGATGAACAGCAGCAGGATGTCATCGATCTTGATGTGCCCATTCTCCAGCATCCCCAGGAATTCCATCACGGCCGCCCAGGCGGTCACCGCACCAATGGCGAACAGCGCCAGGTAGTGGAACGACTCGACGAACAGGTTACCCAGGGACTCGGCCAGTTCATGCACGTTCTGGCGCAGCCTTTCGGCCCAGTTGATTTTCACGATGATGCTTCCTTAGGTCGACTCGACCGGATAATGCGGGTTGGACGTGACGGTTGTTCTGCATGCAGAAAAAAGGCCAGAGGCCGATATAGGATGATGGCGGCGTGACATGAGGCACGCCGAACCGCCATTTAGCGGCTACATTAAAAAACTGCTACCCAAACCCCGGTGGTTTGGCTTAACCTTTTAGCTGTATATAAATACAGTATTGGCAACACCCGAACACAAGGGCAACTCCCCTTCACTACTGCACCCTGATGACGAGGCCAAAAAATGGCTGTTGAAACCCTGTATCGCAGTACCCGCGACTTGGAGACTACATTCGTGGATCGCAAACTTGCCGACGCACACGACCAGATGCTTGAACTGGCAGAGTCTCTGATGGACGTCCTGTTGAAAAACGTCGAAGGCTTGACTGAAAAACAGGCAGAAGATGCCGGTATTTTCATGGCCAAGAACCGCGCAGCGTTCGCGGCGGCGTTCAAGAACAACGCCGCCGCACTGGCGGAAATCGGTCAGCCCGAAGCCGAGTAAGGGGGCCATGCCCCCTTGTTTTCCCCCTTTATGTACCACTGTGTATAGGCGCACCGGCGCGACATATTGAGGATACAAATCACCTGTCTACTGGGTCGGCATCCACCTTTCATTGCGAAAGGCAAATGCGCAAACACCTCGGACCCGGAGAACAAGAATGCATACCTCAGCACCGGTTGATCGCCTGCACGTCAACACCTATACCAATGGCCTCATCGGCCCAAGCCAGAAGATGCTCGGCCCGCTCGCCGACGGCGGCACGCTGGTTACCGGGACACCGCCTGGCTGCTGGGGCCCGATGATCACGCCGGCGTTCGAAGGCGGCCATGAAGTGACACAACCCGTCTTCATCGACGGTGCCGAAGTCGGTGATTCCGTCGCCCTGAAAATCAAGCGCATGCGCGTGACGTCCCAGGCCACATCCTCCGGCGTGATGAGCTTTGTCGAAGGGCGTTATCACGGCGATCCCTTTGTCGCCAAGTTCTGCTCCAACTGTGGGCAGGAACACCCCGCCAGTCATGTCGAAGGCATCGGCGCCGACGCCATTCGCTGCAATGCCTGCGGTGCGGAAGTCAGCGCGTTTCGTTTCAGCCATGGCTACGTCATCGTGCTCGACGACGAGCACCAGGTGAGCCTGACCGTGAACCAGGCCGTGGCCGATCGCCTGGCCGGTCGGGCGCCCGAAATCGCGGCGCTGCCGGAACTGTCCGCACAGCACTCCATTCTGTCCCTGGCCCGCGCCGATATCCCTGGGCTGGCCGCCCATATGCGGCCCTTCCTCGGCAATATTGGCACCACGCCTTCGCGCGACCTGCCGGACTCCCACAACTGCGCCGACTTTGGCCAGTACCTGGTCGGCGCCCCCCACCGCTACGGCATGACGCATGAGCAATTGCATGCGGCAAAGACCGATGGGCATATGGACACCAATTCGGTACGTGAGGGTTGCGTGCTGATCTGCCCGGTGAAAGTGCCGGGCGCCGGCGTTTACATGGGCGATATGCACGCCCAGCAAGGCAATGGCGAGATTGCCGGGCACGCCACCGATGTCTCCGGGGAAACCGAACTCACCGCCCACGTGATCAAGGGCCTGAGCCTCGAAGGCCCGATCCTGCTGCAAAATCTCGATGACCTGCCGCCCATGGCACGCCCGATGACCGCCGAGCAACGGCAACACGTCAAGGCATTGGGCGAGCGCTGGGGGCAGGTCGAAATCGAAGAGAA
This sequence comes from Pseudomonas sp. SDO524_S393, assembly GCF_054071875.1. Lineage (NCBI taxonomy): Bacteria > Pseudomonadati > Pseudomonadota > Gammaproteobacteria > Pseudomonadales > Pseudomonadaceae > Pseudomonas > Pseudomonas sp. SDO524_S393. The sequence goes on from NZ_JBSVVZ010000010.1 coordinate 38,092, forward strand.
TGGGCCCATTACCTTTATCGGCAGCGGCGCCAACCTCAACCTTGCCACGGACAACGGCCTGGAACGCGCCGCTGCGGTAACCGGGTTGTCCCTGGATGAAGTGCGCAACCGCGCCACGCTCAACGGCTCGATTGAAATCAGCCGATTGCCGGGGACGGTCCGCGTCACGATCCTGTGCCCTATGCATATCCTTGACCGCATCGGGCTGGGCTCACTGGTACGCGAGAAGTACCAGCTCTGACACTTCAGCGGTACAGCAAGCGCTCGGCCAGCTCGTCCGCCACCCGTGCGGGCGAGCGTTTTTCCGCCTGGGCGTGGGCAAAGATTTCCGTCAGGCGTGAACCGATATTCGACAGGTGGGCGGTGATGGTCGCCAGCTCAGCGCCGCCATGCTTGAGCGCCACGTAGATCAAACCACCGGAATTGATCACGTAGTCAGGCGCATAGAGGATGCCCCGGCCCTCCAACTGATCGGCGACTTGCAGGTTGGTCAATTGCGCACTGGCAGAGCCAGCCACGGCGGCACAACGCAGTTGACCGACGCTGTGGCGATTGAACACGGCGCCGAGCCCGCAGGGCGCAAGGATATCGCAAGGTGTGCTGAGCAGGGCGTCGTTGGCGATAGGGTGTGCGCCCAGTTGCTCCATGGCCAGTTGAACCTTGCCATGGTCGATGTCGCTGACCAGCAGCTCGGCACCCGCCGCATGCAATTGTTCGGCAAGGGCGTAACCGACATTGCCCAGCCCCTGGACTGCCACACGCAACCCTTCAAGGTTATCGCTGCCCAAACGCGCCATGGCCGTGGTGCGAATGCCGGTGAACACCCCCATCGCCGCATGGGGCGAGGGGTCGCCGGCGGCGGTGGTGCTGGTGACGAAACGGGTTTGTTGGGCGATGCAGTCCATGTCGGCAACTGAAGTGCCACTGTCGATCGCGGTAATGAAGCGGCCATCGAGCTGTTCGATGCAACGACCAAACGCCTCGAACAAGGCCGCGCGGCTTTCCACATGGGCCGGTCGCAGGATCACCGCCGTTCCGCCGCCCACCGGCAGACCCGCCAGGGCCGCTTTGTAGCTCATGCCCCGGGCCAGGCGCGCGGCATCGGCCACGGCACTTTCGTCGTCGGGGTAGGAAAGGTAGCGACAACCGCCCAGCGCGGGGCCCAGGCGGCTGTTGTGGATGGCTATGACCGCCTTCAGCCCGGTTACCGGGTCGATGCTCAAGTGCAGCGATTCAAGGCGGGTGCTGTGCATGAGAGCGAACATCGTCAAGCTCCCGAATCACTTCTGGTAGAGGCCCAAGTATAGGCTTGCGGCAGAAAACTGCCGGAGCGCGCTGGAATAAGCCGTGCGGTTTCGCGGGCGCGGCGACATAAGAGAGTGGGAAACTTCTCAAGGTGCTGGACGAAAATTCACGGCAAGGCTAAAACGGGGGCATCCGCCGGAGAACGCAATGAATCCCCGCACAGCCTTTCTCGCCTGCCTGGAACGCTCCCCCCCTGCGCTGTTCGAAGCGGCGCTGTGGATTGCCGCCGAGCATGACCCGGCGGTGCAGCCCTTGGCGATCCTGCAGGATTTCACCGCACTGCAACAGCAGGTCAGCCTGGGGATGCCCATGCTGCCGGCGGATGAACTCGGCCAACCCTTGCTGCGCCGCATGAATGACCTGGGTTTTGCCCAGGACGACTTCACTCCGCTGCGCCCCGCCGCCGCGCTGCTGGACAAGGTATTGCAGCGCAAGCGCGGGCAGCCCCTGGCCATGGGCCTGATCGCCCTGGAGCTGGCGCGCCGCCTGAACATTCCCATGGTGGGCGTGAACTTCCCCGGCCACTTCCTGTTGCGGGTGCCCAGTGCCGATCACTTGCTGGACCCTTGCGGCGGGCGGCGCCTGTATCCCAACGATTGTCGCGAGCTGCTGCAACGCCAATACGGTCCCAACCTCAAGTTACAGGCCGACCACCTGCACACCGCCGACCCGCGCGCGATCCTGCAGCGCTTGTCGCGCAACCTGCGGCAACTGCACCTGTCCAACGACGCCCCGCTGGATGCCCTGATCGACGCCGAGCGCGTACTGGAACTGGGCAACGCCAGCGCCGCCGATTACCTGGCCCGGGCCAGCCTGTACCAGCGCCTGGACTGCCCCAATGCCGAGCGGTTCGATCTGGAGCATGCGCTACTGCTCAGCGAAGACCCGATCCAGCGTCTGCGCCTGACCGAACGCTTGGGGCACCTTCCGCCCAACAGCGTTGTGCACTGACAAGCCAGCTCCCACATTTAATCGGCAGTGAATCAGTGATGTGACGGCGCCTTGAGAATATCCCCATGCAACGGGCTTTTCGGTGGCTCACTCCCCGGCGAGCGCACCTGGATGATCAGCAACGCCGCCATCACCGCCGGAATCGCGCAGAAGAAGAAAATCTGCGCCACCGGAATATGCATCGCCAGCAGCAAACTGCCGAACAACGGCCCCAGGATGGATCCGAACCGCCCCACACCCAGCGCCCAGCCCGTTCCCGTGGCACGCACGTGGGCCGGGTAGAAGTTGCTGGCAAACGCGTTAAGGGTCAGTTGACCACCAATGATGCAAAACCCGGCGGCAAACACACAGGCCACCAGATAGCGCGGGTTGTCATGGTTCAGCCCCAGCAGAATCGTGCACACCGCCGCCGCAGCCAACACACCGGACAGTAGCCGCACCTTGCTTTTCAGTCGGTCGGCAAACCAGGCCATGCCGATGGCGCCCAGGGTGCCGGCGAACAGGAACATCGAGGTCACCAGGTTAGCTTCCTTGAGCACCAGGCCACTTTCCAGCAACAGTGACGGCAGCCAGCTGATCATGAAATACAGCAGGATCAGGCTGACAAAAAAGGTCGACCAGATAAGCAGCGTGGGACGCGCGTAGCCATTGCGAAACAGCTCCAGCACCGTCAGTTTGCTGCCCTGGGCCTGACGTGTGTCTTGCTCCGTCGCCAGCGGCGGCTGCCAACCCGGCAGCACCTGCGCCGTGACCGCTTGCAACCGGCGATACGGCGGCGCGTCGCGCAGCAGGCGCGGAAGGGATTCGGGCAACAGCCACACCAGGAACGGAAACAGCAGCAAGGGCGTCACGCCGCCGGCCAGGAACACCGCCTGCCAACCGAAGCCCTCGATAAACCCGGCAGCCACAAAGCCCCCCGCCGCACCACCGAATGAAAACCCGCAGGCCGCCAGCGTCACCATCAGGGTACGCAAGCGTGGCGGCGAATAGTCCGACATCAATGCCATGGCACTGGGCATCGCACCGCCCATGCCGATGCCACAGATAAAGCGCGCCGCCATCAAAGTGCCGAGCGAGTTGGCGAACACCATCAACACCGTGAGGGTGGCGTAGATCAGCACGCAACCCAGCAGGATGCGCCGCACACCAAAACGGTCCGCCAGGGGCGTCACCAACAGCGAGCCCAGGGTCAGTCCCAACAGGTTGGCGCTGAACACCGGACCGAACGCGGCCTTTTCCAGCGCCCAATCCTTGGCCAGTGCTGGCACCACATAGCCCAGCACCTGGGCGTCATAACCATCGGTGACCAGCAGCAAGGCCAGCAACAGAAGAATCAACCACTGGTAACGCGACACCGGGCGGGCGTCGAGTGCCGCACGAAAGCTGGCAATCTGATTGTGCATCGCAAGAACCTGCTTTTATTTTTATGAACCAAAACGTCAGGCAGCCGGGGTATCCGGCTGGTTGGCAGGGTGTGCCTGCACGAACGCCGGGTGCTGTGCTGCCAGCGCCGCGACGCGCCCGATGCGCGGGTAGGCCGCCAGCGGCACCTTGAAGCGTTCGGCGGCGTACAACTGAGGAATCAGGAACACATCGGCCATCCCGGGCTGTTCGCCAAAACAAAAACCCGTGTCGCCGATCAATTGCTCCACCGCCCCCAGGCCCTGACTGACCCAGTGGCCGATCCATTCCTGTAGCTGTGCCTCGTCATGTCCCCATTGGCGCAACAGGTTCTGAGTACTGGAGTTATGCAGTGGGTGGATATCGCAGCCGATGATCGACGCCACCGCACGCTCATGGGCACGGGTCGCCAGGTCTTTTGAAAGCAGCGGTGCCTGGGGATAACACTCTTCCAGGTATTCGATGATCGCCGGTGACTGAATCAGCAACTCGCCGTCATCGGTGCGCAAGGCGGGAACACGGCCCTGGGGGTTGATCGCCAGGTAGGCCGGCTGCCGGTTGGCCCCGCCCGCCGGCACCAACAGGTTGACCGGCACGGCCGTGGCATCCAGCCCCTTAAGCGCCAACGCAATGCGCACCCGGTATGACGAAGTGGAGCGGTAGTAGGTGTAGAGTTCCATCGCCCTGCCCTCTTAGCGCGCCGCGATCACAGTGCCCCGGCATTCGCCGAAGCCGATGGAGGCAAAGCCTTCGCGACTGCAACGCGCCCGTAGGATGATTTCGTCACCGTCCTCGAGGAACTTGCGCACCTCGCCGGACGGCAGCTCGACCGCTTTCTTGCCACCCTCGGTCATTTCCAGCAGGCTGCCGAGCTGACCCGCCTGCGGCCCGGACAACGTGCCCGAACCGAACAGATCACCCGCTTGCAACTGGCAACCGTTGACGCTGTGGTGCGCCACCAATTGCGCGACCGTCCAGTACATGTGCAGGCTGTTGCTCAAGGCCAGGCGATGGGCCGGCAGGTTCTGTTCACGCATGGCGGCGGTGGTCAGCAGGACTTCCAATTCAATATCCAGCGCACCGGCGGCCTGATCCCGCTTGTCCAGCAAGTACGACAATGGCTGCGGGTCGCCTTCCGGCCTTGCCGGCTGCGCCTTGCGGAACGGCTCCAGCGCCTCGACGGTCACCACCCACGGAGAAATGGTGGTGATGAAACTCTTGGACAGGAACGGCCCCAGCGGCTGGTATTCCCAAGCCTGGATGTCCCGTGCCGACCAGTCGTTGAGCAGGCAGAAACCCGCGATATGGTCCGCCGCGTCGCCAATGGCGATCGAGTCGCCCATGGCATTGCCCTGGCCGATCCAGATACCCAGTTCCAGTTCGTAGTCGAGCCGCGCGCAGGGGCCGAAGGTGGGTTCGGTTTGTCCAGCTGGCAGAGTCTGGCCTTTGGGTCGGCGCACGTCGGTGCCCGAGGTGCGAATGGTTGACGCACGGCCGTGGTAGCCAATCGGCACGTACTTGTAGTTGGGCAGCAATGGGTTGTCGGGGCGGAACAGTTTGCCCACGTTTTGCGCATGTTCGATGCCGACGTAGAAATCGGTGTAGTCATTGATCCGCGCCGGTACGTGCATCTGGCAATCGGCGGCACGGTGCAACACCTGGGCCTCACGGGTTTGCAGCTTGCTGCCTTCAGCCAGCAGCTCCAGCAGGCGTTCGCGCAAGGCCACACGCGGGCCACGGCCCAGTTCGAAAAACCCGTTCAATTGGCCACCGGCGGTCGCCTCGACGGCGCGGCGGGCTTCCCCCTGGAATTCATCGAGGGCGGCGTGCAGATCCAGGATCGCATCACCAATCGCCACGCCCGCGCGCGGCGCCGAGCCATTGATGCTGAACACGCCCAGCGGCAGGTTCTGCAGGGGAAAGTCCGAATGACCATTGGCGGAAGCTACCCAACTGCGGGTAAGGGTGGGCTGAGTCATGGTTATCTCCGGTTCGGGTTGAAGGTGACGGGCAGCGAGGCCCAGCACGCGTCGTAAGTGTTTTGCCGTTGCGGGCATTCCAGGGCGAACTGGGTGGGACGCAGCACTTGGCTGGTCTCGAACATGAACGCCATGGTGCTATCGATCTTGTGGGGCGCCAGTTCCGCGTTGATGGCTTTGGTGCAGGTCTCGCCGTCCGGGCCGTGGGCGCTCATGCAACTGTGCAGCGACGCGCCGCCGGGCAGAAAACCCTCGGCCTTGGCGTCGTAGGCGCCGTGGATCAGGCCCATGTATTCGTTCATCAGGTTGCGGTGGAACCACGGTGGGCGGAAGGTGTTTTCAGCCACCATCCAGCGCGGCGGGAAGATCACGAAGTCGAGGTTGGCCAGGCCGTGGGTGCTGGTGGGCGAGGTCAGTACGGTGAAGATCGACGGGTCCGGATGGTCGAAACTTACCGTGCCGATGGTGTTGAAGCGGCGCAGGTCGTACTTGTACGGCACGTTGTTGCCATGCCACGCCACCACGTTGAGCGGCGAATGATCCAGCTCGCAGGCCCACAGCTCACCGAGGAACTTCTGCACCAGCGTGGTCGGCTTTTGCAGGTCTTCGTAGTGGGCCACCGGGGTGAGGAAGTCTCGCGGGTTGGCCAGGCCGTTGCTGCCGATGGGCCCCAGGTCGGGCAGGCGCAACGGCGCACCGTGGTTTTCCGCGACATACCCGCGCACTTGGGCGTCCAGCAGTTCGACGCGGAATTTAAGACCCCGCGGCAGCACGACGATGTCCAGCGGCTCCACCTCCAGCACGCCCAGCTCGGTGGCGATACGCAGACGGCCTTGCTCGGGAACGATCAACAGTTCGCCATCGGCATTGAAAAACACCCGCTCCATGGAGCGGTTGGCGCGGTAGTGATGAATGCTGATGCCTGAAGGTTTTTCCGACCCGGAATTAGCAACCATCCCTACGAGCCCATCGATGAAGTCTGTCGGCTCGCTCGGAACATCCAACGGGTTCCAGCGCAGGCGATTGGGCGTCACCGGGCCCAATGGGCCACCGGACAATTGCCGTTCAAGCTTGACGAACGCCGGGTGATTGGCCGACGGCTGAATGCGGTACAGCCAGGTACGCCGGGCTTCGCTGCGCGGCATGGTGAAGGCCGTACCGGAGAACAGTTCGGTGTACAGACCGTAAGGGGCTTTTTGCGGGGAGTTCTGGCCGACGGGCAGCGCACCGGGCAGCGCCTCGCTGGCGAATTCATTGCCGAAGCCGGACAGGTATTCGAGGGTCATGGATCATCCTCAGCTCGGAAGTTGTTTTTATCGTAATCCAGTTACGCATAACGTAATTTGATCACTCTCGACCGTCAAGCTATAAAGACGCCCACTTATCTCTCGGATTCTCGCCCTTCCATGGAAAAGCCCCGCGACACCGGTAAACAGAAAGTCCGCTCGGCCGAAGTGGGCACCGACATTCTCAAGGCGTTGGCCGAGCTGTCGCCAGCGACCTCGCTGTCGCGCCTGGCCGACCACGTGCAGATGCCGGCAAGCAAGGTGCACCGCTACCTGCAAGCGTTGATTGCCTCGGGGTTTGCCGAACAGGACACCGCCACCAACCATTACGGCCTGGGCCGCGAAGCGTTGCGCGTGGGCCTGGCGGCGCTGGGCAGCATGGATGTGTTGAAAGTCGGCGCGATGCCCTTGGCGGAGTTGCGCGATGAATTGAATGAAACCTGCTTCCTGGCGGTGTGGGGCAACCAGGGCGCGACCGTGGTGCAGATCGAACCGGCGGTGCGCGCCGTCACGGTGGTCACGCAGTTGGGCTCGGTACTGCCACTGCTCAGCTCCTCCACCGGACTGGTGTTCAGCGCCTACCTGCCCGCCCGGGAAACCGTGGAATTGCGCGAGCGCGAGGTCCAGGCCGGACTCGCTCACGCCCTGGCGGACGACCAGGCCTACGCCACTGCGTGCGAGCAGATCCGCCGCCGTGGCCTGCATTTTGTGCATGGTTTGCTGATGCCGGGGGTGGATGCGCTCTCAGCGCCAGTGTTCAATGCCATCGGCCAGGTGGCGGCGGTAATGACCGTGGTCGGCCCGACCTCGCTGTTCCACGCCGACGAAGACGGCCCGGCGGCGCAGCGTTTGCTGGCCGCCACCCGCGCCGTGAGCTGGCGCATGGGCTATCAGCCCTGAGCTAGTCGTGCCATTGGGTCAGGGCCAGCGCCACACGATTCTCCAGCGCGCGGACCGGCGCGGCATCGCTGAGGTAGTTATTGCTCACCATCGAGAACACCAGGCGTCGCCCGCTGGCGTCGGTGATATAGCCGCTCAACGACGACACGCCGGCCATGGAACCGGTCTTGGCGTGCAGGTTGTTTTCCGCCGCTGTGCCACGCAGGCGGTAGCGCAGGCTGCCACCGGTCATGCGGTCAGGGTTACCGGCGATCGGTAAAGCGTTGTACCAGGCGTCAAACCACGGCTGCCGGGACGTGGCCAGCAGCAAATCGGTAAGGGTTTGCGACGACACCAGGTTGCGCCGCGACAAGCCTGAGCCATCGACCTGACTGAGCGTCATCGGGTCCAGGCCCTGGCGCCGCATGAAATCCGCCACTGCCGCGACACCGGCTTGTGCTGTCCCTGCATTGGACACCTTGCGGCCCATGGCCTTGAGCAAGACCTCGGACATGCTGTTGTTCGATAGTTTGAGCAGCGGCGTGATCAACGTTTGCAGCGGTGCCGAGCGATGCTCGGCCAACACCGTGGCCGTCGCCGGGCTGGCGCCGCCGATCACCCGACGGCCCAGCACCTTGATCCCCTGCTGCGCCAACGCCTGTTCGAACAGGTTCGCCACCAGTTGCGTCGGCTCCCACACACTCACCCATTGCCGGTTCTGCTTGCCCGGCGCCAATGCCCCGCTGAGTTGCAGCAGGTTGGTGCCGTGCTGGCGGGTGATCGCATAGCTGTTGCCGGGGCCGCTGACGGCGCGGTTGTTGAGTTGCACATAATCGGTGGACGGGCTCACCACCACGCTCACCGGCTGCCCCACCATGACCGGCGCCTTCGCCGTTACCTGCAAAGTGCCGGCATCGAAGTCCGTATTGGGCGACACGGTCAGCGCGGAAATCTGCGCACCATAGTAGGTGCTTTCGTCGTCTTGCGACCAGTCCACACCCAGCCGTTCGCCGTCGAACCAGGTGTCATCGAACACCAGATCGCCCTGCACCTGCCGCACGCCCTGGCTCGCCAGTTGCGCGGCCAAGGCCTGGTAATCGGCGAACTGCAAGGTCGGGTCGCCCAGGCCGCGCAGGTACAGGTTGCCGGCCAGAACCTCACCTTGCTGGCGGCCGTTGCTCAGCAACTGGGTGGAAAAACGATAATCAGGGCCCAACACCTCCATCGCCGCCGCAGTCGTCAGCAACTTGAGATTGGAGGCAGGGATCAACCGCGTGCGCGGATTGTGTTGATACAACGTACTGCCGCTGTGGGCATCGCGCACCGTCAGCGAGACCGTAGCGCCATTGAGCGCCGGGTCAGTCAGCAAGTGCTCCAGGGTTGCCGAGGTGGAGGTCGGTGAAACGCTGGCACAGCCCCCCAGTAAAAAACTCAAGCCCGCCAGCATCGCGCTGGCATGCATCCATCTTCCCAACTGCATCAGTACCGTTTTCCGCAAAACCTTCAGTGGCGGCCACGCTAACAGCTCCACCCCTTTGTGGCGAGCGGGCAAGCCTGCTCACCACAAAAGCACCAGCACAAACAAAGCTCTCTGTAGTGAGCGGGCTTGCCGAATCGTCGTACCGCCCGCGCCGGGGCGCGAAGCGCCCCCAATAACGGCTCCGCGATTCAACCGCAAAACCGCAGCGGCAGGTCTTGGGGCCGCTGCGCAGCCCAGCGCAGGGCAAGCCTGCTCACTACAATAAGTACCGTTAGAACGTGAGGGTGCTGGACACCGACACCTGCCGCGCATCACCGATGGAAACGAACTGCGTATTCACCGATGAGGTGTAGTAAGTGCGGTCGAACAGGTTCTTCACATTCAGCTGGAACTTGACCTTTTGCCCATCGATTTTGGTGTCGTAAGTAGCGAACGCATCGGCCACGGTGTAGCTCGGCAGCTCAAAGCTGTTGGCCGCGTCTCCTGCCCGCTCGCCCACATACCGCGCCCCCGCGCCGACCCGCAGTTGGTCGCCGCCCAGAATGCTGCCGACGTCATACACCGCCGACAGCGAACCGGTATTTTTTGCCACGTTCTGCAGGCGATTGCCTTTGAAGGCGGGGTCTTGCGTCACCTCGGCGTCGGTGTAGGCATAGCTGCCGATCAGGCTCCATTTGTCGGTCAATTGCCCGCTGGCGTCCAGTTCCAGACCACGGGAGCGCACCTTGCCGGCAACGCTGTAGACCGAGGCCAGTCCATCACCGACCTGCACCAGCACGTTGCGCTTCTCGATGTCGAAGAGGGCCGCGCTCGCCGTGATGCGCCCCGGCAGGTCGAACTTGCTGCCCAGCTCCCAGGCCTTGGATTGTTCCGGCTCGAGACTGCCGTCGAGTACGCTTTTGTTCGCCAGCGGTGCAATGGTGGAGTTGGGTTTGAACGACTCCGTGTAGCTGCCGTAGAACGACAGCTCATCGGTATAGCGATACACCAGCCCCGCGCGCGGCACCCATTTCTGGCCGTTGCCGTCAGTGTTGGCGGTGAACGGTACGCCCTTGCCGGCATATTGGTCGTACATCTGGTAGCGCGCGCCGCCCACCAGAATCCACTGGTCGTTCAAATGAATCGCATCCTGGAAGAACAGCGAATCACTGCGCAACAGGTCGGTCTGATTGCTGTCCGGGGCGCTGACATTGGTGCCCGCCACCTCGTTGCCATACACCGGGTTGTTGTAGTTGAAGACACCGCGCGGCGCCTGGCGAATCAGGTCGGCCCGGTAGATTTTGCGGTACTCGTCGTCCAGACCGAACACCAGGTCGTGTTGCATGCCCGCGAGGTTGACCTTGCCCTCAAGGCTCGTGGTGGCGAAACGGTCAGTGGTCAGCGCGCCCTGGGTACCGTCCATGCTGCGGGTGAGGGTGCCGTTGGTGTTGACCTTGACCACCCGCACCTGGCTGGCATCGTACGTCTCACGGTTCCAGCTGTAGCCGAAGTGGGCTTTCCAGTCATCGTTCAAGTCGTGGTCGACTTCGAGACGATACAGGTCGGAACGGCCCTCCATGTTGTTGAACGGCTCATCCAGGCGACGGGTCGCGGGGATGTTCAGCGGGTGATTGGTCTTGGGGTCGATGGCGGTGCCCCGGTCGAACGGCGAGAGAAATTCGCGGTGTTCGTAGGCGAAAACCACTTTGGTGGTATCGCCGTACCAGGCCAGGGAAGGTGCGATCAGGCTCTCGCGGTGGGTGCCATAGTTGCGCCAGTAGTCTTCATCTTCATGATCGACGATCAGGCGATACGCCAGGCCGCTGTCACCGATAGGCCCGGTGGTGTCGAGGTTGCCGCCGCTGCCGTTCTTGCCGTCACCGAAGGTCGAGCCACGCGCCGTGAGCGAGGTGGACTGCACCAGTTCGGGCTTTTTACTGACGATGTTGATGACGCCGCCCGGGTCCTGGATACCGTACAACAACGAGGCCGGCCCCTTGAGCACTTCGACGCGCTCAGCCGTGGAATTCAACGCCCGACCCTGCACGATGGGCATGCCGTCCTGCATGATCGAACCGTTACGGTTATCGCCAAAGCCGCGCAGCATCACCGCGTCCTGGGTGCTGCCGAGGGTGTTGGCCTGGGTGATGCCGCTGATATTGCCCAGGGCGTCATCCAGGTTGCGCGGTTGTTGATCGCGCAGCACTTGGGCGGGCACCACGTTGACGGTTTGCGGGGTTTCCAGCAGCAAGCCGTGGGAACGCATGACCGAGCTGGTAGGCGGCGGCTGGTAGCTGGTGGTGTCTTGCGTCGGGTTGGCGCCGCTGATGGTGGTGGCGCCCAGGTTGACGGCACCGTCGGTGGGCACCGGCTCCAGGGCCAGGGTGCGGGCGTCGATCTGGCGGAAGGTGAAGCCCGAATTGCCGAGCAGGCGTTGCAAAGCCTGGGTTGCGCTCATCTGCCCGCTGACCGCCGGGGCGCTCAAGCCGTACGGTGCTTCATCGGTGTAGATCACGCTGATCCCGGTCACCCGGCTGAACTCGCTCAATGCCTGGGGCAGCGGCTTGGCTGCCAGGGCGAAGGTGAACTGGGCACTTTGCTGCTCCTGCGCCCGCGCCACGCTCAAGGGCAGCAACGCCAGCCCCGATACCGCCAATACCGAGGCTCCCAGCCACTGTTTAACCCAACCGCCCGCCGTCGACTTCATGCTCTGAGAACCCGTGTAGAAAACGCTGTTAATGCGAATTGATCGCAGTTTCAAGCACTACACGGATGGGCCGACGGTTTACCTCACCTTTCTTTGCAAAATATTTTTTCATTGCGCCTGGAGGCGAAAACCCAGACGCGGGAAGTGCACATGCACGGTGCCGGCGCGCTCGTCACTGCGACGCAGGATCAGCTCCTCACGGCCGGCAAACAGCAACTCGCCAACCACCGGATCGGTGCCGTAGTCAGTGGCGCAAATAGCCACCTGCTGACCCGCCTTGAAGCCGTTCAAGTCCTCAAAGGCTTCATCGGGCAACACCGCCGGGCTGGCAAGACGAGCCACTTCCAGGGCCTGCTCGGCGCTCATCGACGTCGAGGTGCCATGGCCTAACCCCAACACCCGGTCCAGCCAGGCAGCGACCACCGGATAAGCATCCACCAGGGGCGCAGTCACGGCGGTGCCCTTGAGAAACCACAAAGGATGGGCCAGGGCGAAGTCGGCGATGGACGGTTCGCCAAACAGGAAATCCCCCGCCTGATGGCGCAATTGCTGCTCGATGCGACTGATGATCGCCGGCCATTGATGCCTGGCCTGGTCCAGTTGCAGGCGACTCGCCGTCCCCCCACTGAACAGCTTGGTGCGGTCAGCCACCAGTGCCTGGATCATTTCCGGCGGCACCTTGGCAAATTTCACCGCCAAAGATTCAGGCTGGAACACCAGTGCGACGGCATGGGAAAACACCAGCGTGTCCGCCCAGGCGGCGAAACCCTGGGCCACCAGTGCCTGGCCTTGGGGAAACAGCGTCGGGCCGGCTTTCTCTTGTTCAAGGCGACGGGCAATCAGCGCAGTGTCGCAGTAGATATCGGCGCCTACCTGCAACACCGGCGTCTTGCGATAGCCACCCGTCAACGCCGTGAGGTCAGGCTTGGGCAACATCGGCGGGATGTGCACGGAGTGCCAGGACAGGCCTTTGAAGCCCAGCAACAGGCGGGCTTTTTCAGCGAAAGGGGATTGCGGGTAGTGGTGCAGGATCAACTCGGACATGCCAGGCTCCGCTTGAGAAGTGAGCCGCCAGCTTAGCCTGCAAAAACGCCCGTGGGTGTAATTGAAACCCATCAGTCAAATTGATGAGCCGGTTGCCGCCAGGCACTCCTTGGCGCTCTTCTTGAGCTTCTTGATCAGGCGTTCCTGACGCAACGCCTCGCCCTTGCTCGCGCACTGCTCGGTGTACACCAGCGCCACCGCCGGGCTGGACAGGAAAAACCGCGCGCCCTTGCCGCTCTGGTGCATGGCAAACCGGCGCACCGGGTCATTGCTGATGCCGCAGTACAGTGAGCCATTGGCGGCGCGTACCAGGTAGACAAACCAGGGTTTGGGTTCAGAAGTGTGAGTCACGGGTCGAGCCGGCAAAACCAGAAGAGCACCCAGCTTATCAACGACTGGCCTGGAATGCCTTCAAACCACGCAGGGCTTGGGTGCGCACGGCGTTTTTCACCAGCGGTGTCCAACCCAGCAACAAACCTTTGGTGCCCAGCGCCTGACGCGACCAGCGCCACAGATCGAAGCTGTCATGGTGTTCGCAGATCTTGCCGTCGCGAAACACGAAGCGCGCCTGGATATCGTTGACCACCGTGTTGCCAGTGGCACTGAACAGGTAAGTCGCGACCCAATGCGCGCCGCCGCTGCGCTCATCGCTGCGCACATTGTCGAAGGTCAGGGAAAAGTCCTTGGCGCGGGTGGTGAGCATGCGCCACATGTCACCGGCATCACGCCCGCGCAGCTCACCGAAAGCCGGGTCACTGAAGACCACGTCGTCGGTGTAGCAGGCCGCCATGGCTTCGGCATCAAGGCGCTGGAACGCTTCATAGAAACGGGTGATCAGGGTGGTGTGGGCATCACTCATGGGCAAGCTCCGCGAAATCGTTATGTGTGCTGCACGATAATCTGCAGTGGCGGGGAAAGCCATGGCCATTCGCCACGGGAATGAGTGATGCCAACTCGGCTTACAGGTACACGACGCTGAAACTGAGGTGACCATCCAGTTCAATTTCTTCGTCAAGCGGCAATGTATTTTTGTCGCTGATTAACGGCAGAACGACGACATCCGTCTGCAGGGTTTTCACGGCGAGCGGGAATAGATTGCTACCGCTCCCGCCGCCCAGGGTTCGCATCCAGCCGGGTTGCCAACCTGCACCGTCCACCGACATCCACCCCATCCCAAGGTCGCTGGTCTCGATCATGAAGCCTGAAACACCGTCACCGGTTTCGTTTTGGGTCAGCAGGTCATAGCCGCCGATGCGCTTACCTGAGGTCGACAGCCCCAGCCCGAAGTGACCTCCTGAAGCAGTACCGGTACGGTTATCGGTAGTTTTGATTGCCATCAATGTCTGCGCGTCGCACACGACGGTCAACTGCACCCTCGCTTCGGGAAGCTTGGTGAAGCCCGATGGGTTCAGATCCTGGACGGAGATCTTCCCGTAATCCACCACCCCACCGCCGGGCAGCGATGGCGTGCAGGCTGCCGGAGTGATCACTCCCTTGACCGTCAGATCGATACTGGAAACGGCGAACGTATGGGACGCGCCAGCCAAGGCAGATGCCAAAACGACAGTTTTAATCAGCAACTTCATAACAATGCTCTCTTTTGATCGATTATTTAATTGAAACAGTCGACGCACTTTTACTGCGTCGCCCTCTCAACCATCGATTCGATTAACAGACCAGGGACATCATGTTCAAGCCATACAATCAACGAGAACACCCCAATAATCTAGAGCAACCAACACTCAACTAACATACAAGTAATACGAACACAAAAACTCAAGTAATTACTCTAACAAAGTCTTCCACCAGGCATCATCAAGGCACCATCCCGACATCCCGAGCATACGCGAACAAATCAACATCGGTCGTAATGCACAACCGATGCATCGCGGTACTCTTCTGCTTACTGATCGTCGAAATACTGCGATTAACCCGCGCAGCAATCTGGCTGACGGTCATACCGCTGGCGAGCATGCGCACGACTTCCTGTTCCTTGCCGGAGAGTGTCGGCGTCTGGGTCGGTTGCGAACCACACACCTGGTCCAATTGCACACGCAGGCACTCACTGACAAATTGTCGGCCCTGCACCACGGCATTCAGCGCCTGGGGCAGCTCCCTGGCGGAGGCACTCTTGGCGATCACGCCTCGCGCGCCGTGGCTGAACGCTGCGCGCAGCGTAGCGACATTGGCAAACATGGTCACCAGCACAACCGGTAACGCCGGGTACTTTCGGTTCAACAAACCCAACAGGCCGTACCCATCGGCCTGCTGATTTCCCGGCATGGCGAAGTCGGTCACTATCACGTCGCAGGGTATACGGCTGACCAACGCCAACAATTGATCGGGTCCGTCGGCTTCACCGACCACTTTGCACTTGCCACTTGCCTCAATCACCACTTTTTGCCCAACACGAACAATGGGGTGATCGTCAGCAATAATGATGCGGATCATTGTTTTTTCCATGATGGCAGTTTGAGACTGGCAAAATACCCCGATCGCTTTTCTGCAACAACAGGTAATAACTCGTCATTAAGCGCGCCACCCCGTATTTAAAGCACCTCGAACTAATACCTACACAATTAAGAGAAATGGAATACAGAAAAGTACTACACCACAAAGTATGTGTTCCTTCAAAGCTGCGTAAGATAATTCAGGTACCGCTCGACATCGTGACAGAACGCTCTCAATGCCGGTGTATTGATTGCCACACCGTTTACCTGCACCCGTTTGATCAGGTCCACCGCCCTCGCATCCAGGCCAGTCGCCCCCAAAAACGCGACACTGCCCACTAACCGGTGCAAACGTTGGGCAGCCATAGTCGCGTCCTGAGTGGCCTGCGCGCGAGCCAGCACGGCGAGGTCCGCATCGGCCTCCTGAACCAGACTCAGCAACAGCGGCTCCACAACCTCCCACGTACCAAACGCCTCGATCAAACTGACGCGACTGGGCACAGTGACACCGGGCAAAGCCGCCGCCCCTGCGGGTAACCCCGCCGAAGGCAAGGGCCTCGGCGACGCCAGCCAGTAGCACAGCACTTCACGCAACTGGGCAAACCCTATGGGTTTGATCAGCCAGCCGTCCATTCCACAGGCCACACACTGGCGGATTTCTTCCGGCCCCAGGCCGCCTGTCAGCCCCAGGACAACCAGGGGAAGCCGCCCCTGGGCCTGCTCACGCACTCGCAGTTCGCGAGTCAGGGCGTATCCGTCCATCACCGGCATGCGGCAGTCACTGATCATCAGGTCGAAACACTCGGTAGTCAGCCGTTGCAGAGCCTCTTGACCATTGCAACAACACTGATAAGCGACGCCGAGTCGTTCCAGCAGCGAACCCAGCAGAAAACGATAGGCTGGGTGGTCATCCACTACCAGAACATGCGCCTGAGACACATCGGCATCAGAAAAAGAATCGCTCGAATCGCGTGCAGAAAACTGACCAGGCATGGCGCCCTCGAAAGGGGCGATCAGTTCGCCCGGACTTTTCGCAACTAAACAATGACCCCGATCCTTATAAAGGGATCCGGGCAATCAAAGATCGCGAAAAATATCCGAATACATAGCCGTCAGCGATACAACAACTACGACAACACCCAATAAAACCTATTAACCCAACAGCCCCGCCCCCTTCTGTCATTGCCACCCTGTCATTCGTATTAGTTGCATTTCCCGCCCTGTATCCCGGCGATAAATTCTCCCCCGCTTTCCCTGTAACGGCGCGTGCCCTCAATAAACATAAAACCCTGGGCAACTTCACCGCGCCGACCTGCCTCCCTGGCCCTTGCATAGGAATACCGTTCACATGAAAGACTCACTCATCGCCCTCGCCGGCGCATTGCTGATCGCCCACGGCACACTCGCGCTGGCCGCAAGCTCCGTGGATCTTTCGGTCAAAGGTGCCATTACCCCGAGCGCGTGCACGCCTTCCATCAACCAGGGGGGCTTGGTGGATTTCGGCAAGATACCTGCCAAGCACTTGTCCGCCGACACCACCACCCCCTTGCCATCGACGGTATTGAAACTGGGCGTGAACTGCGATGGCGCGACGTTCTTTGCCCTACGCGGCATCGATAACCGCCTCGGCACCGCCTATCTAGACGACGGTTACAACTATGGCTTGGGTGTGGCCAATGGTGATCCGACGCAAAAACTGGGTATGTATTTTTTAACGCTGTCCAACGCCGTTTCCGACATTGGCCCGTTGGACACGTTGATGAGCCAGGACGGCGGCAAGTTCTGGTGGAACTTCCAAAGTTACTACTGGTTGGTGAGTCATCTATGGGTGGCATTCGGCAGCAGCATTGACGGCATCGCCGCGCCGATTGCCGTGCGGCAGGTAACGGCCGACCTGCAGGTGTATGCCTGGCTCGCTCCCAGCCGCGGCCTGGATCTGAACGAACAAATTTCCCTCGACGGCTTCGCCACCGTAGAGCTGATCTACCTGTAACCCGACGTAGCCTCCCACAAGGATTTGTGCCCATGAAAAGAAATCCCCGCATCACCCTTGCCCTACTGCTGGCCACGATTGCGCCCGGAGCCTTAGCGGCCAGTAGTACGGACCTGAGCGTCTCCGGGACCATCACCCCCAGCGCCTGCGCCCCCGTGCTGTCGAACGGTGGCGTGATCGACCACGGCAAAATGACCTCCAAGGACCTGCAACCCAGCTCCCCCACGTTGCTCGATGCGGCCGAGATGCGCCTTGAAGTGCAGTGCGAGGGTGAGACGTTTTTCACCTTGACCACCGTGGATAACCGCGCGGGCACCTCCGCCATCAACCCGAGGCACCACGGCCTGGGCATGACCGCCGAGAAAGAAAAACTGGGCAGCGTGGCGTTTTCGCTGTTCGACCCGGTGGCCGATGACAAACCGGTCAAGGTCATCACTTCAAGCAACGGCGGCGCCAACTGGGCCGCCTCGATCTACCTGGGACATGAGGCGCTGACCTCGTTTGCTGCCCTCGACGGCCCCAACACGCCCATCGCCCTGAAAACCCTGAATGCCCGGCTGCGCGCATTCACCATCATCGTGCCCGCCACCGACCTGACCCTGCTCGATGAGGTGCCACTGGACGGCCAGGCCACGCTGCAACTCAAGTACTTGTGACCCTTTTCCCTCAACTTGCCTTGAAAGGAGCAACACCATGAAAGCCCTGAATGCCTTGTTCGCCACCCTGCTGCTCACCGGGACCGGCACTGCCCTCGCCGCCTCCAGCGTGGACCTGACCGTGCGCGGGTTGATCACCCCAAGTGCCTGCGAGCCGACGCTGTCCGGCGGCGGCAATGTGGACGTCGGCAAGATTTCGGCCAAGGACCTCAATGCCGATAAAGAAACCTCGCTGGCGAGACACACCCTGCAACTGACCGTCACCTGTGACGCCGCCACCTTGATGGCCATTGAGCCCAAGGACAACCGTGCGGGCTCGACTTCCTATACCGACGACGGCACTTTCGGCCTGGGCCTGGTCAATGGCACCGAAAAGCTGGGCTACTTCGTTATGGATATGGAATCGGCGGTGGCCGATGGCGTCGATGTAAGACCCATTGCTTCGCAAGACAGTGGCCTGACCTGGACACCCAAACTGAACCTGCTCAACAACGGCATCACCTCCGTCGCCGACAGCGCCACCGTCGCCCCCGTTCCGCTGCAATCACTGGTGGCCGAGTTGGTGTTCTGGCCTTTCATTGCCCCGGCCAACAGCCTGACCCTGACCGAGGAAGTGCCGATCGACGGCTCGACGACCCTGACCGTCAAGTACCTGTAATGGAAAACGGGCGCAGCCTTTGCGCGCTGCGCCCAGCGCCGCACTCACGGATGTCCCTCAACACGGTTCCAACATCAGACCATGAACACGCTCCCACGCTGCTTGATGATGCTCGGTCTCTGCCTGACCGCCACCTCCGCCCTGTGTGCTTCCAAGGTCGACGTGACGTTGACCGGCAGCATCACCCCGAGTGCCTGCACGCCGGTCCTGTCGCCCAGCGGCATTGTCGACCATGGTCGGGTGCCGGCCCGCTCGCTCAATCAGTACGAGTTCACCGAACTGCCCATGCGCACGCTGGACATGAACGTCACCTGCAACCAGCCCGTGCTGTTCGTGCTGGTCGGTGTGGATAACCGTGCCGACTCCTCCGTGGGGCCAGGCTTCTATTACGGCCTGGGCAACAACGTCCATGCCCCGGCCGAACGCCTGGGCTCGGTGGCCGTGGCCATCCGCGAAGCGGTGGGCGATGGCCAGCGCGCCATTGTGCTGGCCTCCAGTAACCAGGGCCTGACGTGGTTTCCCGAAACCAACGCCTACCCGGACAACTACATGGGCTTCGCGCACCCCGGCACCCTGGTGCCGGACCCGCACAGCGAGCTTACCGCCAAGCTGGACATCAAAACATCGATCAACGCCGCCGCCTACCTGACCCTCGACCAGGAGGTGCCGTTGGACGGTTCCATCGTGCTAGACCTGAGGTATCTGTAGCCATGCTCCCCTTCCCTTGCGTTGCCAAAATAATGACACGGGTGTTCAACCTGGTTCGCTATGCCTGCCTCTACCTCGCCGCGCTGGCGCTGACGTTGTGGGGCCCCACCCTTGTGCTCGCCGATGGCATGGTACCGGACACGTCGGTGGTCATCGTCAACGAGGCCGATGGCGAAGCCTCGGTGTCGGTGACCAACACTGACGCCAAGCTTGCCCTGCTGCACGTCACCCTCGAAGACATTCCCGAAGACCAGGCGCGCCTGCTGGTTGTCACGCCACCGCTCACACGGGTCGAGCCGTCCAAGAGCCAGTTGATCCGCTTCATCCTGCAATCTGCCACGCCACTGACCACCCAGCGCTTGAAAAGGGTGATCTTCGAAGGCATGCCCCAGGGACGCGCCGAAGGCCAGGCCGGGCATGCGCGGGTTGGCGTGACGGTGCGCCAGAACCTGCCGGTGATTCTGCACCCCAAGGGGCTCGCACCGAATCGCACGCCCTGGACCGGCTTGGTCTGGAGCCTGAAGAACCAGCAACTGAGTGTGAGCAACCCGACGCCCTACGTGGTCCGCCTGGCTCAGGAATTGACCTTGCTGCCCGGCAAAGGCTCAGCCTTGCTGCCACGCACCTACGTGCTGCCCGGCGAGACCTTGAGCGTGGCCGCCAGCCAGGCCCAGGCCACCACCGTGCAGATACAACCGGCCACCGTCTACGGATTTGCGGTCGCGCCTTACGAAGCACCGATCACCCTTTGATCGCAGCGCCGGCGGGCCCGATGCCGGCGCCCTGATAACGAAGTGGCCTCTCATTGAAGGCCGCCGGGAGCTCTCCCGCCACGATGGAATGGCGCGGGCCAGACTCCACTATTCGAGTACGACTTGTGAGCACAGTTATGACTGATCGCGACGGCGAAGCCGTGCCTGGTATTTCATCACCCCGGGCGCGCCAATGGCTGGCGGGCGTTGCGCTGAGCCTGGGCACCGTGCTGCCAACGGCTGCCTCCCTGGCCGATGAAGGCGCCGGCTCATTTGATCCGCAAACCCTGGCCCAACGGGGCATTGACCCGCAATTGGCCAACCTGTTGCTGGAAGCCCCGCGCTTCCCGGCCGGGCGCCACGCTCTGAACCTCACCGTAAACGGTCAGCGACGTGGTCGGGTGGACATGGTGTTCAACGGGCAAGGCGCGTTGTGTTTCAACCAGGCCCTACTGGATGCAGGCCACTTGCGCGTACCGGCCGACGATGGCGAATGCCATGCCTTTCTCGAGGCCTACCCGCAGACCGTGATCGAGCAGGATCCCGCCACCCTCAGCCTGTCGCTGGTGGTGCCCACCGATGCGCTGCGTCCGACCGTGCGCGATGTGTCCGGCTACCAGACCGGCGGGTTCGCCGGGCTGCTCAACTATGACCTGAGCGGCCTGTACAACGAATTCGGCGACGACACCAGCCGTTTCGGCTCGGCCAACACCGAGGTCGGTTTCAACGCCGGCGACTGGATCGTGCGCAGCCGCCAGGTACGCACCTGGCAAGACAAGGTGTCGCGCACCACCCACCTGGACGCCTACGCCCAACGCACCTTCGCCGAACAGCAAGCGGTGTTCCAGGCCGGGCAGATCAACCTGTACAACCCGGTATTGGCCGGCGCACAGATCACCGGGGCGCAGGTGCTCACCGAGACGGCCCTGCAGGACCAGAACCAGGGCGCCACCATCACCGGCATCGCCAACAGCCCGGCTCAGGTGGAGATCCGTCAGAACGGCACGTTGATTCATTCCACCGTGGTGCCGGCGGGGCCGTTCTCCCTCACCGATGTGCGGCGCTTGAACAGCCGCTCCGATGTGGAAGTCACGGTCAAGGAAAGCAGCGGCGAGGAGCGTCGCTTCACCGTGCCTGCCGCCATGCTTGGCCTGGGCTTGCCTGCGCCGGGTTACTCGGTGGCGGCGGGGCGCGTGCGCAAGCTCGGTGCCGGTGAAGGCGCCGAACCCTGGGTAGTCAGTGGTGGCTGGAGCGGTGCGTTGCACCCGCAAGTCAGTGTGGGTGCCGGCGCGCTGGGCGCCGAGGATTATCGCGCGGTCGGTGCCAGTCTGGGTTGGTTGCCGTGGCAAGACAGCCAGCTCCAACTGTCCAGTCAAATCGCCCAGGCCACGCGCAATGGCAACGAACGCGGTGTACAAACCGATCTGTCGTGGTCGCAACGCCTGTCCGAACGTTGGGCAATCACCACGGCGGGCTCCTGGCGCACCCTGGGTTACCGAGACCTGGAAGACTCCACCTACCTCACCGAAACCCGCGAGCAACGCCAGTCGCGCTACCGCGACCAACAGAGCGCGACCGCATCCTGGTCACACCCGATGCTCGGCGCATTCAGCGCCGGCATCTCGCGCTCGTCCTCGTTTACCGGTGAGAGCAGCAGCCGCGCGCTGGCGTCGTGGGGCACCAGCTTTGGGCGTGTTTCGGTGTCCGCCAGTGCCGAGTGGCAAGTGGGCGGCCGCCAGCAGAGCGATGACAGCGTGTACCTGAACATCAGCGTGCCCCTGGGCGAAAGCCGCCGCGGTCGTGCCTGGGCGCGCAATGCCGGAGGCGATCACCGCATCGGGGCCGGGGTCAGCGAACAGATCAACGACCAGTTGAGCTACCAGGCAAGCGTTGAACGCGACAGCCGTGACCGTGAGGTGGAGTCATCCATCGGTGTCTCGACGCTGCCGTATTACAGCCAGTTGGACTTCAACTACACCCGCAACAATCAAGAACGCTCCAGCTACCAGGGTGGCGCACGCGGTGGCGTGGTGTTGCACGGCGATGGGCTGACTTTTTCGCCCTACCCGGTACGCGAGACCTTTGCGCTGATGTCGGTGGGCGACATGGCCGGCATCAAGGTCAGCACCCCCAGTGGCCCGGTGTGGACCGACTGGCAAGGCCAGGCCGTGGTGTCGCAGCTCAGCCCCTATGGCCGCAGCCCGGTGGAAGTGCAAACCCGCTCGTTGCCGCGCAACGCCGACATCAGCAACGGCCTGGCCGTGCTGTCGGCCGGACGTGGCGCCGTAGACAAAGTCGAGTTCGGCGTGGCGCTCACACGCCGGGCCCTGTTGAGCGTAACCGACGCCAACGGCCAGCCTCTCCCCCGCGGCGCCGCCGTCAGCACCGCCGACGGTGAGTTCGTAACCCTGGTTCAGGACGGCAGCCAGGTGTTCTTGCCGGACGTATTGGACCGCCGCGAATTGTGGGTCAGCGCCCCCGGCCAGCCCCGTTGCCGCCTGGACTTCGACCTGCCCGAACGCGGCGATCCCGAGGTGTATTACGAAACCGCACCGGCGCGGTGCCAACCATGAGGAACTTAACCATGGGCCTGAAACCTGCCTTGTTGTCCGCCAGCCTGTTGCTG
Source organism: Pseudomonas sp. SDO524_S393 (assembly GCF_054071875.1). Taxonomy (NCBI): domain Bacteria; kingdom Pseudomonadati; phylum Pseudomonadota; class Gammaproteobacteria; order Pseudomonadales; family Pseudomonadaceae; genus Pseudomonas; species Pseudomonas sp. SDO524_S393. Next base: position 60,946 of record NZ_JBSVVZ010000010.1, read on the forward strand.
GGCGCTAACGCCTGGGGCATGGATGAGTGCCAGTTGAACCTGAGCGAAACCGCCGTGGATTTCGGCTTGGTGAACCGGGCGGTGTCGCCGGTCGCCGTGGCCGAGCACCTGTTGGGCGAACGGCGCCTGAGCCTGACGCTGAACTGCCCCACGCCCACTGACTTGAGCCTGTTCTATCGCGGACTGGCAGCCGGCACCGAGCGCTTCCAATTCACCAGCCGTGGCAGCTACAGCCTGCGGGCGAGCGACGCACTGCTCGACGGCCAGCCCGTGGAGTTGGGCCTGGTGCCCGGCAGCGGCCAGCCGCCGATGAGCAGCGCCGCAGCCCTGCGCTGGCGTCCTGAACACGGCATCGTGCCGATGCGTGCCGGTGTGCCGGTCAGCGGGCGCAGCTTGTCGTTGCAACTGGAGGTCAGCGCCTGGGCCAGGCAAGACGCCCTGCGCGTCAGCGATACCGTCACCTGGGACACCAGCGGCGTCGTCGATGCCATCCACACGGGACGCTCGCGGGAGTTGCGCCTGCAAGCACGCTTCGCCCCTGCGGCCTGTACGCCAAGCCTGTCCAACGGCGGCACGGTGGCCTTCGGCAAGTTATCGGTGATGGATCTGAGTGTCGACAAAGAGACGGCCCTGCCCGCACGACCACTGGTGGTCAGCGTGGCCTGCGACGCACCGACCGCGTTCAGCCTGCGCCTGCAGGACAACCGCCAAGGCTCGGCCACCGGCCCGGGAGACGACAGCACCTACGGCCTGGGGCTCGACGCGCAGCAACAAAAAATCGGCCGCTACCGGTTGGTCTTCGACCCTGCGCGCACCACCGCCGACAGTTTCCCCGGGCTCTACCGAACCGACTCCCCCACCGGCACCGCGCCCTGGAGCAGCGCGAGCGCCAACCCGCTGGCGATTGGCGCCAGCCGTTTCCTGGGGTTCAGCACCAGCGTCGGCAACACCAGCGGCCCCGTGCCGATTCAACAACTCAGCGCCACCACGAGCCTGGAAGCGGTGATCGCACCGCTGGGCACGCTGGACCTGGGCAGCGAAGTGCGCCTTGACGGCGCCGCCACCCTCGAACTCAACTACCTCTAGGAGCCTTCCCATGAAGCACCTTCTGATTGCCTTGGCATTCGTGTCGGGCAGCGCACACGCCGCCTCCACCGTTGACCTGGCCGTCACCGGCCTGATCACGCCCATGGCCTGCACACCGCTGCTGTCCGGCGGCGGGCTGGTGGACTTCGGCAAGATCTCGCGCAATGACCTCAACCTCACCAACGGTACGCGCCTGCCCCACAAGTACCTGACCCTCACCGTCAACTGCAACGCACCTGGCCGCTTCGCCCTGCGCATGCGTGACAACCGAGACGGCACGGCCCACGTCAACAGCGAGATTTTCTACGGCCTGGGGCTGGACACCAGCGGCAACAAGATCGGCGTGTACTCGGTGAGCTTCGACCCCAGGCAGACCGTGGTCGACAACCTGGCCGTGGTGTACGGCACCGAATCCACCACCGGCGGCCTGGCCTGGCGCACCGCCAACCTCAACCCCATCGACGTGGGCTCGCGCAGCCTGCTCGGTTTCACCGATGTGGTCGGCAGCACTGCCGGCCCGTCGGCCATCCAGACGCTGACCAGCACCCTGAAGCTGGAAGCCACGCTCAACGCCCGGCAGAACCTGGACCTCAGCGTGGAAACGCCGATGGACGGGTCGGCCACGTTGGAAGTTGTGTACCTGTAATTCGCGTTTTTTTCCCCAACCCTGTAGGAGCAATACCATGAGCATCACCCGTAACCTGTTGGTCGCCGCGTTGATGATGAGCGCAGGCCATGCGCTCGCCGCGTCCAGCGTCGACCTGAGCGTCAAAGGCACGATCACGCCAAGCGCTTGCACACCAGCCCTGGGTAATGGCGGGCAGTTTGAAGTGGGTAAGATCGCCTCCAAAGACCTCAAGCCAGACGACTTCACCTGGCTGGGCGACTTTGTCACGCAAGTCAGCGTCACCTGCGATGCACCGACGCTGATGGCCATCGAGCCCAAGGATAACCGTGCAGGCTCCGAAGCCATGGGCGAGCCCGCTTACTTTGGCCTGGGCCTGATCAACGGCAGCGAAAAACTCGGCTCGATGTCCTTACTTCTAGAGAAAGCATTCGCTGACGGCGTCGCCAGCCGGGCGATTGACTCTCTCGATGGTGGCGCCACTTGGACGCGCCACTCCGTCATAGGGCCGGATCGCATCACTTCGGTTGCCGACACTTCAACTTACGCGCCGATCCCCGTTCAGGTCTTCGAAGCTCAAATGACCGTAACTCCGTCTATTGCCCCCACCCGCGGCCTGACCCTCACCGAAGAAGTGCCCATCGACGGCTCGGTCACCCTGACCGTGCGTTACCTCTGAACCTTGTCGCCAATCCCCTAGACGCTGACCAGCCGCCTGAAGCTGGAAGCCACACAACGCCCGACAGAACCTGGACGCTCAGCGTGGAAACGCCGATGGACGGGTCGGCCACGTTGAAAGTTGTGTACCTGTAACACCCTGAACGATCCCTTCCCTAGATAGGAGCAACACTGTGAGCAACTCCCTGAAAACCCTGATTGCGGGCCTGATGTTCGCTGCCAGCAGCACCGGCTTCGCAGCCTCCAGCGTCGATCTGACCGTACGCGGTACTATCACTCCGAGCGCGTGCTCACCCAGCCTCGGCAACAGCGGAAGCTTCGACGTGGGCAAGGTTTCCGCCAAGGATCTGAAGCCCGACCGCCCCACAAACCTGGGTGATTTTGTCACGCCATTCACCCTCACCTGTGAGGCCCCTACCCTGATTGCCATTGCGGCAAAGGACAATCGTGCGGGGTCACACTACTCGGGAGAGCCCAGTTATTTTGGCCTGGGCCTGATCAACGGCAACGAAAAACTCGGTGGGATGTCGTTGTTGCTGGACAAGGTGATCGCCGATGGCGTGCCCCGCAGAGGCACCGACTCACTCGACGGGGGCACAAGCTGGACGTATCACGACGCGTTGGGACCGAACCGCATCACTTCGTTCTCCGACAACGCCACGTTTGCGCCAATCCCGGTGCAGTCGGTGACCGCCGAAATGATGGTGACCGTCACGATAGCCCCCGCCAACAGCCTGACCCTCACTGAAGAAGTCCCCATCGACGGTTCGGGTACGCTGACGATGTTCTACCTCTAAACCTTCTGGCTGGTCACCCCGACATACAGGGCACGACCAGCCCCCAACCCGGCGATGATCGCGCCCAGGCCGATCACGCCGAACACCCAGCCGGTGGCGCCCCAGCCACCGGTCCAGTCATGCAACACACCGACCGCCAGCGGGCCCAATGAGGCCAGCGTGTACCCGATGCCCTGGGCCATGCCCGACAGGTTGGCCGCCACGTGGGAATCCCGCGAGCGCAGCACGATCAAGGTCAGCGCCAGGCTGAACGTACCGCCCTGGCCCAAGCCCAACAGAATTGCCCAGCCCCACAACCCGTCCAACGGCGCAAACAGGCAGCCAAACAGCCCGCCCAGGGTCAACAGCATCACTACCACAATGGCCAGGCGCTGGTCCTTGCCCCGGGTGGCCAGCCACGGCGCGGTCAGCGCGCTGAGCAGTTGCACGATGATCGAACCGGACAGCAGCAAGCCGGCTTCGGTGGCGCTCAAGCCGCGGCTGATCAGGATCGATGGCACCCAGCCGAACACGATGTAGGCCAGGGACGATTGCAAACCCATGTACAAGGTCACCTGCCAGGCCAGCGGATCGCGCAGCAGCCCTTTGACCTTGTACGCCACTTGATGGGCGCCGTGCTTCTGCCCCACCTGTGGCAACCAGAACAACGCCGCGACCAGCGCGGGCACGATCCAGAACCCCAGGCCGAAGGTCCAGCTGTTGCTGAAAAAATGACTCAGCGGCACCGTGGCCCCCGCCGCCAGCGCCGCGCCCAGGCACAGTGCCATGGTGTAGACACCGGTCATGGTCCCGGCCTGTTTGGCGAAGTCACGCTTGACGATGCCCGGTAGCAGCACGCCGATGATGCCAATGCTGGCGCCGGCGATCAGGCTGCCGGTGAACAGCCCGGCCTCGCCGAACGAACTGCGCAGGATGATGCCGCCGGCCAGCGTCAGCAAAATCCCCAGCACCACCCGCTCGGCGCCAAAACGCCGGGCCAGGATCGGCGCCAATGGCGCGAACAGGCCCAGGCACATCACCGGCAAGGTGGTCAGCAGACCGGCCTTGGCTGCCGACAGGCCCAGGCTGGCCGAGACGTCATTGAGCAACGGTGACAGGCTCGACAGCGCCGGGCGCAGGTTCATCGCCACCAGAATCAGCCCCAGGATCAGCAACCAGGGGCGGCTCATGGCGGGTGGGGTGTGTTGCACCACCTCGTCGTCGGCTTCGGCGTCGATCAGCAGTTCTTCAAGTTTGGTTTCAGGGTTCATTGATCAACTGCCGGCAGAGGGATTTGGCGCGTTCCGGGTCTTGGTTCTCGACGGCTTCGAGCAAGGCGATATGCAGGTCGAACACTGCCTGGCGACGCGGGGTGATGTTCAAGGTCTGGCGCAATTGGGCGCCGACGATGGCGGAAAAGTACTGGTACAACTCGCTCAGGGCCGGGTTGTGCGCCGCGTCCACCAGGCGTTTGTGGAAGACCAGATCGGCGCTGATGTAGGCCTCGAGGTCACCGTGATACAGCTCGCCGCTGGCTTCAAGCGCTTCGCGCAAACCGTTGAGGTCTTCCTCGGTTCGACGCAATGCCGCGAGGCTGATCGCCTCCACTTCCAGAATCTGCCGCGTCTCTTGCGCCTGCTCCAGGGTGCAGTGGGACAACGCCCGCAGCGTGCCCAGCGGGTCGGTCATCGAGCGCAGGTAACTGCCGTCGCCCTGGCGGATTTCAATCAACCCGGAAAACGCCAACACACGCATGGCCTCGCGCACGGTATTGCGGCTGATGCCCAATTCGGCGGACAGCTCAGGCTCGGTGGGCAGGCGCTCACCAATGGCCCATACGCCCTGGCTGATGCGCAGGCGCAACTGCTCCAGCGCCTGGTCGACCAGGGAGCGTTTTATCAGAGGGGCGATGTCTGTCATGGGTTTTACGCTTTCGTCCAATCATAGGATGAATTTTCCTACAGCCTATTTGGAATTACCTACAAAGGCAACGCACTACGGTTCTTAAGCAGGAAAAGAAGCAGTGAGGCTCTTCACCGTCCGCGGGCACAATGCATTCTCTCGCTATGAACGGGCGGAGATTTTTCCGCCGGAACCGTTGCTCACATTGATGCGCCTGCTGGATAAACATCCGCACCTGCTGGCCGAGGTAAAAGCCCTTGCTGTCGGTGATGACCTGAACCGCCTGCTCATCGCGAAAGACGCGCAACAGCTCGCAGCGCAAGCCTCCTGAAAACAACAGGCAAAAATAAACCCGGCACCGGGCCGGGTTTATTCATTCACGCTTCGATCAATGCAGAATCTGGCTCAAGAACAACTTGGTCCGGTCATTCTGCGGGTTGTCGAAGAAGTCATTCGGCGCCGCCTGCTCCACAATTTCGCCCTTGTCCATGAAGATCACGCGGTTGGCCACGGTGCGGGCAAAGCCCATTTCGTGGGTCACGCACAACATGGTCATGCCGTCTTCGGCCAGGCCGATCATGGTGTCGAGCACTTCCTTCACCATCTCCGGGTCGAGTGCCGAAGTCGGCTCATCGAACAGCATGATCTTCGGCTTCATGCACAGCGCGCGGGCAATCGCCACACGCTGTTGCTGGCCGCCGGAAAGCTGCCCCGGAAACTTGTGGGCCTGCTCCGGGATGCGCACGCGCTCCAGGTAATGCATGGCGATTTCTTCGGCCTTGCGCTTGGGCATCTTGCGTACCCACATCGGTGCCAGCGTGCAGTTCTGCAGGATGGTCAGGTGCGGGAACAGGTTGAAGTGCTGGAACACCATGCCGACTTCACGGCGGATCGCTTCGATCTGCTTGAGGTCGTTGGTCAGTTCCACGCCATCGACCACGATGCGGCCTTGCTGGTGCTCTTCCAGGCGGTTGAGGCAGCGGATGGTGGTGGACTTGCCCGAACCCGACGGGCCACACAGCACGATACGCTCGCCCTGCTTGACGTTGAGGTTGATATCTTTCAACACGTGGAACTGGCCGTACCACTTGTTGACGCCCTGCATCTGGATAATGCCTTCAGAGCCCACAGGCTTTTTGATTGCTTCGCTCATCAGAAAAACTCCTAACGCTTGTGGCCTGTGTCGAGCTTGCGTTCCAGATGCATGGAATAGCGCGACATACCAAAACAGAAAATCCAGAACACCAGGGCGGCGAACACATAGCCTTCGGTGGCCATGCCCAGCCATTTAGGGTCGGCAGCCGCTTGCTTGACGCTGTTGAGCAGGTCGAACAGGCCGATGATGATCACCAGGCTCGTGTCCTTGAACAGCGCAATAAACGTGTTGACGATGCCCGGAATCACCAGCTTCAGGGCTTGCGGCAGAATCACCAGGCCCATGCTGCGCCAGTAGCCCAGGCCCATCGCGGCGGCGGCTTCGTACTGCCCTTTGGGAATGGCTTGCAGACCACCGCGCACCACTTCGGCCACGTAGGCCGACTGGAACAGGATCACACCGATGAGCGCCCGCAGCAGCTTGTCGAAGTTCATGCCTTCGGGCAGGAACAGCGGCAGCATCACCGAGGACATGAACAGCACGGTGATCAACGGCACACCCCGCCAGAACTCGATGAACGTCACGCAGATCACACGGATCGCCGGCAGGTTCGAGCGCCGCCCCAGGGCCAGCACGATCCCCAGCGGCAACGCACCGGCAATGCCGACCGTGGCGATCACCAGGGTCAGCATCAGGCCGCCCCATTGACTGGTCGCCACGGTGCTCAGGCCGAACAGACCGCCGTGCAGCAGGAAGTACGCAATGATCGGGTACAGCACCAGGAAGCTCAGGCCGTAGACCGCCTTGCGTTGAAAACGCGAGATGAACAACGGCGCCACACCGACGATGGCCAGCCACACGGTCAGGTCCACGCGCCAGCGCAACTCGCCAGGGTAGTAGCCGTACATGAACTGCCCGAAACGCTGTTGGATGAACACCCAGCAGGCGCCCTCCTTGGTGCAGTCGGCGCGGGTGGTGCCCACCCAGTTGGCATCGAGGATGGCCCAATGCAGGATCGGCGGCACCACCAGGTACACCAGGTAGATCGCCAACAGGGTCAGCAGGGTGTTGAGCCAGCTGGAGAACAGGTTGGTGCGCATCCACGCCACCGGGCCGAAGACTTTGGTCGGCGGCGGCATGTCAGGTTTGAAAGTATGTGAAGTCATGCAGGTTTCCTCACCGCTCGATCAGCGCAATGCGCTTGTTGTACCAGTTCATCAGCAGGGAAATGCTGATGCTGATCGCCAGGTACACGCTCATGGTGATGGCAATGACCTCGATGGCCTGGCCGGTCTGGTTGAGTACCGTGCCGGCAAACAGCGAAACCATTTCCGGGTAACCGATACCGGCGGCCAGCGACGAGTTTTTCGCCAGGTTCAGGTATTGGCTGGTCAGCGGCGGAATGATCACGCGCAGCGCTTGCGGGATGATGACCTTGCGCAACGTCGGACCCGAGCGCAGGCCCAGCGAACGCGCGGCCTCGGTCTGGCCGTGGCTGACGGACTTGATGCCCGAGCGCACGATCTCGGCGATGAATGCGGCGGTGTACACCGTAAGCGCCAGGGTCAGTGCCAGCAGCTCCGGGATCAGTACCCAGCCGCCGACAAAGTTGAAGCCCTGCAACTTGGGCATTTCCCAATGCAGCGGCGCACCGAAGATCAAGGCGCACAACGCCGGAATCACGATGAACAGCGCCAGGCCCGCCCAGAATTTGTGGAAGGGTACGCCAGTGGCATCAAACCGCTTGTTGGCCCAGCGCGCCATCAGCACGATCGCGACGATGGCCACCACCACGCTGACCACGAATGGCCAGAACCCGTCGGCGGCAATCGCTGCCGGCATGTTCAGGCCACGGCTGCTGACAAAGAAGGTGTCACCGAAGTTATGGCTGTTACGCGGCCCCGGCATGGTCAGGAACACCGCGAAATACCAGAACAGGATCTGCAGCAACGGCGGGATGTTGCGGAACACTTCCACGTACACCGTCGCCAGCTTGTTGATCATCCAGTTGGGCGACAGCCGCGCCACGCCGATGACGAACCCGAGCAGGGTCGCCAGGATCACGCCGATGAACGTCACCAGCAAGGTATTGAGCAAGCCGATCACGAAGACCCGGGCATAGCTGTCCGATTCGGTGTAGTCGATCAGGTGCTGCGCGATGCCAAAGCCGGCACTGCGCTCAAGAAAGTCGAAACCCGAGGTAATGCCCCGGTGTTGCAGGTTGGTCTGGGTGTTATTGAACAAGTACCAGCCCAGCGAGACCACTGCCACGATCGTGATGATCTGGAAGAGCCACGCACGCACTTTGGGATCGCTGAAGCTGAGCTTCTGCTTGGGTGCGCTGATTTGATTTTGCATGGATTGCCCCGAAAATAATGGAACAGAACATCACCCGGTGGCTGGCCACCGGGTGACAGAACCATCAGCGATCAGCGCACAGGCGGTGCGTATTGAATGCCGCCGTTGTTCCACAGCGCGTTCAGGCCGCGGTCGATTTCCAGCGGGGTGCTCTTGCCGAGGTTTTTCTCGAAGATTTCACCGTAGTTACCCACTTGCTTGACGATCTGCACGACCCAGTCTTTCTTCACTTTCAGGTCTTTGCCGTATTCGCCGTCAGCACCCAGCAGACGGGCAACGTCCGGGTTCTTGGTGGACTTGGCTTCAGCTTCGACGTTTTTCGAAGTGATGCCGGCTTCTTCGGCGTTGAGCAGCGCGTAGCCTACCCAGCGCACGATGGCCAGCCACTCGTCGTCACCGTTACGTACCACTGGGCCCAGAGGCTCCTTGGAAATGGTTTCCGGCAGTACCACGTAGTCCTTCGGCGAGGCCAGCTTGCTGCGCTGTGCGTAGAGCTGGGACTTGTCGGAGGTCAGCACGTCGCAACGACCGGATTCCAGCGACTTGGCGCTTTCATCGGAGGTATCGAAGGTGATCGGGGTGTATTTGAGGTTGTTGGCGCGGAAGTAGTCGGAGACGTTCAGCTCGGTGGTGGTACCGGCCTGGATGCAGATGGTCGCACCGTCCAGCTCCTTGGCACTCTTCACGCCCAGCTTGTTGTTCACCAGGAAGCCAACACCGTCGAAGTAGGTGATGAAGCCCGGGAATTTCAGGCCCATGCCTGCATCGCGGGAGCTGGTCATGGTGGTGTTGCGCGACAGGATGTCAACTTCGCCGGATTGCAGCGCGGTGAAGCGCTCCTTGGCATTCAACTGGCTGAATTTGACTTTGGTCGCGTCACCGAACACGGCGGCAGCGACAGCGCGGCACACGTCAGCGTCGATCCCCAGGATCTTGCCGCTGGCATCCGGTACCGAGAAACCCGGCAGACCGTCACTCACGCCACATTGCACGAAACCTTTCTTCTGCACGGCGTCCAGGGTGGCGCCGGCATGGGCGAAACCGCTGACACCCAGCACTGCCGCCGCGGAAACGATGGCCAGGGTGGATTTCAATACCTTCATTCAAACCTCCAGTTTGCTCTTGTTGTGTCGGAGCTCGAACCCCAGCGCACCCTTTTGAGGCGGTATTGACCTGTGTTGGCTTTTTTTAGGTCAAGCGACATGAGGTTTTCGCAGTAATTCCAGTGGCTATCCCACAAGCGGCCGTCACTGATAGTGTTACCGTCACGCGATAGTTCTGACATCGAACAACACATAGCAAGGCCCGTACCAGAGTGCAGGCCGAGTCAATTCACACGGTGGTCAATAGAAAAAGATTCAACCGTGCGACATTCTCTTAACAGATAAACCTATTGCGCACCGTTCCGACGCACCCAATCGGAGCGAGCGCACTTTTATGGAGCAGACATGACCGAACCCCTGATTCTTCAGCCCGCCAAGACCGCAGACGCCTGCGTTATCTGGTTGCATGGCCTGGGTGCCGATCGCTACGACTTTCTGCCGGTGGCCGAAGCCCTGCAGGAAACCCTGTTGTCCACCCGCTTCGTTTTGCCCCAGGCACCGACCCGCCCCGTCACCATCAACGGCGGTTACGAGATGCCCAGCTGGTATGACATCAAGGCCATGAGCCCGGCCCGCTCCATCAGTCTGGAAGAGCTGGAAGTGTCGGCGAAGACCGTCACGGATCTGATCGAGGCACAGAAGAGAACCGGAATAGACGCTTCGCGGATTTTTCTCGCCGGTTTTTCCCAGGGCGGCGCGGTGGTTTTCCATACCGCGTTTTTGAATTGGGAAGGCCCTTTGGGTGGCGTGATCGCCCTCTCCACCTACGCCCCCACGTTCAGTGAAGAACTGGAATTGTCCGCCAGCCAACAACGCATTCCGACGTTGTGCCTGCACGGCCAGTACGACGATGTGGTCCAGAACGCCATGGGACGCAGCGCCTATGAGCATTTGAAACACCGTGGTGTCACCGTGACATGGCAAGACTACCCAATGGGCCACGAAGTGTTACCCGAAGAGATACGTGACATAGGTGCGTGGTTGAGCGCTCGCCTGGGCTGAAACCCGTGTTTATGTAGCCAACTGACAGACACACTACGCCGCGCCCGATTCTTGCATTACACTGGCCGGCGTACATTCCTTAACCAATTAATGAGATCACCGTGCTCAAAGCACTCAAGAAGATGTTCGGTAAAAGCGAGGCTGAGCCGCTCGCGCCTGTTCCCAGTGCCCCTGTCCCCACGCCCGGCAGCCGCAATGACGGTAAACAGCCAGGCCGGACCGCACCTGCCGCCGAGCCCGCGAAGCCGCCGGCGACCGCGCCCGAACAGGCCAAGCCAGCGCAAGCCGCCCCCGCACCGGCTGCCAAGCCACGCCGGGAACGCGCACCCAAGCCACCGGCCAAACCCTGGAAGCTCGAAGAGTTCGTCGTCGAACCCCAGGAAGGCAAGACCCGCTTCCACGACTTCAAACTTGCCCCGGAACTGATGCACGCCATCCAAGACCTGGGGTTCCCGTATTGCACCCCGATCCAGGCCCAGGTGCTGGGCTTTACCCTCGCGGGCAAAGATGCCATCGGTCGCGCCCAGACCGGTACCGGCAAGACCGCCGCGTTCCTGATCTCGACCATCACTCAGTTGCTGCAGACGCCACCGCCGAAAGAGCGCTACATGGGTGAGCCCCGCGCGCTGATCATCGCGCCCACCCGGGAGTTGGTGGTACAGATCGCCAAGGACGCCGCCGACCTCACCAAGTACACCGGCCTCAACGTGATGACGTTTGTGGGCGGCATGGACTTCGACAAGCAACTCAAGCACCTGGAAGCGCGTCACTGCGACATCCTGGTGGCCACGCCGGGCCGTCTGCTCGACTTCAACCAGCGCGGCGACGTGCACCTGGACATGGTCGAAGTGATGGTGCTGGACGAAGCCGACCGCATGCTCGACATGGGCTTCATCCCGCAAGTGCGCCAGATCATTCGCCAGACGCCACCGAAAAGCGAACGCCAGACCCTGCTGTTTTCCGCAACCTTCACCGATGACGTGATGAACCTGGCCCGCCAGTGGACCACCGACCCGGCCATCGTGGAGATCGAGGCAGAAAACGTCGCCAGCGAGAACGTCGAACAACACATCTATGCCGTCGCCGGTGCCGACAAGTACAAGCTGCTCTACAACCTGGTCAACGACAACGGTTGGGAGCGCGTGATGGTGTTCGCCAACCGCAAGGACGAAGTGCGCCGCATCGAGGAACGCCTGGTGCGCGACGGTGTGAACGCCGCGCAGCTGTCCGGTGACGTACCGCAACACAAGCGGATCAAGACCCTGGAAGGCTTCCGCGAAGGCAAGATCCGTGTGCTGGTGGCCACCGATGTGGCCGGCCGCGGCATTCACATCGACGGCATCAGCCACGTGATCAACTTCACCCTGCCGGAAGTGCCGGACGACTACGTGCACCGCATTGGCCGTACCGGTCGCGCGGGCGCCGCAGGCGTGTCCATCAGCTTTGCCGGTGAAGATGACTCGTACCAGTTGCCGTCGATCGAAGCGCTGCTGGGCCGCAAGATCAGCTGTGAGACGCCGCCGACGCACCTGTTGCGCGCCGTGGAGCGCAAACGCCCTCAAGGCTGAAAGCAGTAGACGTGTGGGAGCTGGCTTGTCGGGCCGCCTGACCCACCGCTTTCGCAGCCTCGCCGGGGCTCGACAGCTCCCACAGAGGACTGCAGTGTCTGGAAAGCCCCTGTCAACTGCACCATCATGCCGGGCACTTTGCTGACCTGCGATAGAGATCCAATGTGGGAGCTGGCTTGCCTGCGATAGCATCACTGCGGTGTCACTGACACACCGGGGTGTTTGAATCACAGGCAAATCAGCTCCCACACTTGTTTGGCGGTGCTTTGAAATGAGGATTCCAGGAGGAACCATGAATCACGCCGACTACATCATCATCGGCGGCGGCATTGCCGGCGCATCCGCCGGCTACTGGCTGTCACAGCACGCACGCGTCATCGTGCTGGAGCGTGAATCGATACCGGGCTATCACGCCACCGGGCGCTCGGCAGCACTGTACATCGCCGCCTACGGTACGCCCCAGGTGCGCGCCCTGACCCTGGGCAGCCGTGCCTTCTTCGACCAGCCGCCCGCCGGGTTCAGTGAACACCCGCTGCTCACGCCACGGGGCGAGCTGCTGGTGGACTTCATCGGCGACCGCGATGAGTTGCAGCGCCAATACCTGAACATCCGTGCGATGGCGCCCGAGGCCAGCCTGCTCGACGCCGATGAAGCCATGACGATGATGCCGATCCTGCGCCCGGAGAAGCTCCACGGCGCGATCTTTGATCCCACCGTCTGCGACATCGACACCGACGCCCTGTACCAAGGCTACCTGCGTGGCATTCGCCGCAACGGCGGAGAGATCCATACCGACAGCGAAGTGCGGCAACTGACGCGTGACAGCCAGGGCGTATGGCACGTCGAGACGTCGCAACAGCCGTTCGGCGCACCGGTCATCCTCAACGCCGCCGGCGCCTGGGCCGATCGCATCGGCGCCCTGGCCGGCTCACGTGGAATCGGCCTGCAACCCAAGCGCCGCAGCGCCTTCACCTTTCCCCCGCCGCCCGATGTGGACATTCAGAACTGGCCCGAACTGGCAGCGCTGGACGGCTCGTTCTACATGAAACCGGACGCCGGCATGTTCCTCGGCTCGCCCGCCAACGCCGACCCGGTAAACCCCCATGACGTACAGCCCGAAGAGCTGGACATCGCCATGGGTATTTATCAGATCGAAGAAGCCACTACCCTGACCATTCGCCGCCCGACCCGCAGCTGGGCGGGGTTGCGCAGTTTCGTCCGCGATGGCGACCTGGTGTGCGGGTTCGATCCACACGTGGAGGGGCTGTTCTGGGTCGCCGCCCAGGGCGGTTACGGCATCCAGACCTCACCGGCCATGGGCCAGGCCAGCGCGGCGCTGGTGCGTGGCGAGCCATTGCCCGGCGCGCTGGGCGCACTGGGCTTGACCGAGGCGATGCTCTCTCCTGGGCGACTGGGGTAGTTACTTCCAGCGATCCGCGGCAGCGTGATCACTGTCGCGCCCTTCGACCCAGCGCGGGCCTTCGGGGGTGATTTCCTTCTTCCAGAACGGCGCGCGGGTCTTCAAATAATCCATCACGAAGGCGCAGGCATCGAACGCCGCCTGGCGATGAGCACTGGCGGCGCCGACAAACACGATGGGCTCGCCCGGCTCCAGGGCGCCGATGCGGTGCAGCACGTCCAGCTTGAGCAAGGGCCAGCGCTGCTCGGCTTCGACGGCGATTTTGGCCAGGGCCTTTTCGGTCATGCCGGGATAATGCTCGAGGAACATCCCCGCCACGTCGCGACCGTCGTTGAAGTCGCGCACATAGCCAACAAAACTCACCACCGCGCCCACGCCGACATTCGCCGCGTGCATCGCGTTGACCTCCGCACCAGGGTCGAACGCCTGGGCCTGCACCCGAATGGCCATGGTCAGCCTCCGGTCACGGGCGGGAAGAACGCCACTTCGTCGCCGGCGAGCAGTGGCTCACCCAGGCCGCACAGCTCCTGGTTGCGCGCGCACATCAGGCTGGTTTCGTTCAGCACCTGGAAATCCGGGTCACTGGCCAGCGCCAGGCGTACAGCATCGACGGTGGCGAATTCGCCCTCCATCTCCAAAGAATCCAAACCGATGGCTTCGCTGTAACGCGCAAAAAACAATACGTTGATGCTCATGGCCGGTCCGCCTTGAAGTGTCCGCTCTTGCCGCCAAGCTTTTCCAGCAGGCGAATGGTTTCGATGGTCATGCCACGGTCCACGGCCTTGCACATGTCGTAGATCGTCAGTGCCGCGACGCTGGCCGCGGTCAGGGCTTCCATCTCCACGCCGGTCTGGCCGGACAATTTGCAGCGCGCCAGGATATGCACGGCATCGGCCCCGTCGGCACTGAGTTCGACTTTCACGCCAGTCAGCATCAGCGGGTGGCACAGGGGAATCAGGTCACTGGTTTTCTTGGCGGCCTGGATACCGGCAATGCGCGCCACGGCGAACACGTCGCCCTTGGGATGGGCGCCGTCGACGATCATTTTCAGGGTCTCGGGCAGCATGCGCACGCGCGCTTCGGCCACCGCCTCACGGAACGTCACGGCCTTGTCGGTGACGTCGACCATGTGGGCGCGTCCTTGGGAATCGAGATGGGTCAGCACAGCGGTACTCCTGATCAGGAGCGCCGATTGTAAACCCGATGGTCAGATTGCACACGTTCAAGTCGGGGCCTGAGCGTGGATAGCCAATAGCCACAACTTGGGGTTGATCAGTGTCGCGAATACAACCCATCAGAACAAAGAATTGGCGCCAAAAACACAATCTCCGTAAAACTTTCCAAAAAAAGGAACCCCACTTCATGTCCATCTTCTATTTCATCCTGCTCAGTTTGCTCGCCGGTTTTGCAGTTCCTCTTCAAGCCGGCACCAACGCCAAGTTGGGTAACTTGCTTGGGCATCCGCTGTGGGCCACCGCTGTTTCATTATTGGTCAGCCTGCTGGTTCTTATCGTCGTTATTACCGTCGTGAAGGCACCGCGCCCCAATATTTCGACGGCACAAGAAGGCCCCTGGTGGATATGGATGGGGGGTGTGGCGGGTGTGTTCTATATCACGGTCGCGTTATTGATGGCGCCTCGCCTCGGTGCGTTGAACTTCATCATGGCCGTATTAGTTGGGCAACTTATCATCTCCATGCTGATTGACTATTTCGGCTTGATGGGTTTCCCGCGCCAGCCATTCAACTTGAACAAGTTGATTGGCGCCATTGTGGTGATCGGCGGCTTTTTGATCACCACACGCAGTTAATAAAGCAATACGGGGCACCGACACAGAAGCCCGCTTCCTGTTCCCGAGTCAGGGATTGACGAACGTTTCAACTTTCATAGGTGGAAAATGACAACTCAAACTGCAACTTACGATTCCATTGGCGAGCGTTTCGAAGCCTTTACCGACACCGCCTCCCAACGTTCCGTGGAAACCGCGACGTTCTTCCACATGGTGGGCGACGTTAAAAACAAATCCGTCCTGGACCTGGCCTGCGGCTTCGGTTTTTTCGGGCGTGAGCTGTATCGCCAGGGCGCCAGCAAAGTGGTGGGCGTGGACATTTCAGCGTCCATGATCGACCTGGCCCGCAAGGAATCGGCGCGCAACAACGAGGCCATCGAATACCACGTCAGCGACATCAGCGAACTGGGCCAGATCGGCAAGTTCGACCTGATCACCGCGGCCTGGCTGTTCAACTACGCACAGTCGCCGGCCGAGCTGGACAAGATGTTCAAGGTCGCCGCACAAAACCTGGCACCCGGTGGCCGGGTGGTGGCCTACACCGTAGAGCCGACGTTCGAACTGAAGCGCGGCAACTTCACCAAGTACGGCGTGCACGTGCTGACCGAAGAACCCCACGAAGGCGGCTTCCGCCACCACGCCGAATTCGTCACCCAGCCGCCCAGCGCCTTCACCTTCCATCGCTGGAGCCGCGAGCTGTACGAGCACGCCATCATGAAAGCCGGTTTCTCTCGCCTGCAATGGCAGAAACCGCTCATCAGCGAAGCCGAGCGCGCCCGTTACGCCGAAGGCTACTGGGACGATTTCGAACGTAACTGCCTGCAGACCGGATTGGTCTGCACCCTCTAAAGACGG
The DNA here is from genome assembly GCF_054071875.1 of Pseudomonas sp. SDO524_S393. NCBI lineage: Bacteria > Pseudomonadati > Pseudomonadota > Gammaproteobacteria > Pseudomonadales > Pseudomonadaceae > Pseudomonas > Pseudomonas sp. SDO524_S393. The sequence continues at coordinate 77,203 of NZ_JBSVVZ010000010.1, forward strand.
CGGGGCGCGTCACCCCGCGCCCGCCTCCTCCGCTCACCTGCCGGAACCTGCGCTATGAACCCCAATGGCTTCAATCATTGGCCCACGTTTGAGGGTCTCCTGACCGCCGACATGACAGACCGCTTCTTGATGGGCCTGCCGGAGCACTTTCAGGAAAGCCTTAACCTGAAATTACCGCTGTCGTCCTGGCGCCAGGTCGCCGAAGAGTCCGCCGAGCAGTTGGCCAGCCGAGTGGAAAACCCCACGTGCAGCCTGGCCTGGCGCTACGCCGCCGCGCAGTTGCTGGCCCAGACGGCCGACCCGCGGATCGACGTGCTCAACCCACCGATGATTCGCATCCGGGGTGGCGCCGTGCAGATCGGCCTCGCAGGCGCCGAAGTCGACCGCGTGATGCACGAGATGCGCGGGTTGGGGCTCGATCGCGACTGGATCGCCAAGGAAGTCCCGCGCCACGCCGTGCAACTGGCCCCCTATGCCATCGGTAAATACCCGGTGACCAACCTGGAATACCGAGCCTTTCTGGAAGCCACCGATCAGGTACGCATTCCCGAAAGCTGGGCGTTCGGGCAATTCCCCCATGAACGCTCCAACCATCCGGTCTACGGGATCAGCGCCGACGATGCCGACGCCTACGTCGCCTGGTTGGCCAAAGCGAGCGGCAAGGCATTCCGCCTGCCGACCGAAGCCGAGTGGGAGTTCGCTGCGGCAGGCCCTGACAACCTGGAGTTCCCCTGGGGCCCGCACTTCCTGCCGGGCCACGCCAACACCGCCGAAATGGGCCTGTTCAGCACGACCCCGGTGGGGTTGCTGGTGGAAGGCGCCTCACCATTCGGCTGCCTGGACATGGCGGGGAACGTCGAAGAATACGTCGCCAATGACTACGCCCCCTACCCCGGAGGCGATGCCATTACCGACGACCTGGTTACCGTTGTCGGCACCCACCGCATTGCGCGCGGTGGCAGCTTCACCCGTTTTCGAGACCTGACCCGCAATTGTCGACGCCACGGTAAGTACCCGCGCGAGATTTACGTCATGGGTTTCCGTCTCGCGCAAACCCTGTAACGACAGCTTGTTCCCTCATTCAAAACAAACACACACTCCTTTAAGGGGTGGAAGGAATTGCGATGAATAGCCTTAGTGTACGCAACCATGTTGATATCCCGCTGGACGATAGTTCCTGCCCTGGCACTTTTTATACCTTCAGCGGTTTAGAGACCGAGCACGAACATATTGTGATCAAACTCGGCCCACCGAATAAAAACAGCCCGCTGGTGCGCATTCATTCGGAATGCCTGACCGGTGACGTGTTCAGTTCCCAGCGTTGCGATTGCGGCCCGCAATTGAACGAGTCCATCTTGCGCATGCAGGAAAGTGGCGGTTACTTGATCTACTTGCGCCAGGAAGGCCGGGGCATCGGCTTGTATGCAAAGTTGGATGCCTATCGCCTGCAAGATACCGGCATGGATACATTCGAGGCCAATACGCACCTCAACTTCCCGGAAGATGACCGTGACTTTTCAATGGCCGCCAATATGTTGAAAGCGTTGGGCGTGCATCATTGCAAACTCATCACCAACAACCCGGACAAAGTCAAAGCGCTGCAAGACAACGACATTATTGTCGACGACGTCATTCCGACCGGCGTGTTTGTCACCCGGCATAACACTCACTATCTAAAAGCAAAAGTCGACAAGAAAAACCACCTGATTAACCTGATCAAGTAATGCGGCGGCCCCGTTCAACTTCCACCGCCAACTTCTGCATTAAGGATAATGAACCATGAGACACTTTGGCCCTATCAGTGGTATCGCAACGTTCAACGATCGTTATGTCGCCACCGCCGGCTACGACAATCAGGTCATCCTCTGGGATGCCCAGACCAAGACGCCGATCCAGCGGGTCCTCCACGACCACCTGGCCAACCAGTGCGCCTTCAACGCCACCGGTACGTTGCTGGTCAGCGCCAGCAGCGACTACACCGCCCGCGTCTGGGAAATCCCGTCGCTGCGCCTGAAAAGCGTGCTGGTCGGGCATGACGACGACATCGAAATGGCCGCCTTTTCTCCGGACGGGCAAACCATCGCGACCTGCTCCCGTGACCACACCATTCGCCTGTTCAACCTCAGCGGCCAGGTTCAACGGATCCTGACCGGCCATGAAGCCGATGTCATTTCCGTGTGCTGGGCGGCCGATGGCGACAGCCTGGTCTCCAGCAGCGACGACGGCACCATTCGTCGCTGGAATGCCGCCACCGGCGAGCAACTGGAAACCATCGACCTGGGTGGCGTGGAAACCGACACCATCGCCATCTCCCAGGAAGGCACCATCTTTGCCGGTGACGACGAGGGCAAGATCTCGGTCATCAGCCGTCAGGGCACCCACCTGCAACCCGCCCATGCCGCCGGCATCAAACGCATCGTCTGGAACGACGCACAACGCCTGCTGGTCAGCCTGAGCTACGACCGCTGCGTGATGCTGTGGCAACTGACAGCCGATAACCAACTGGTGAAAACGGCCCAGACCTCGCTGCCCAGCATCATCTGGCCACGCAGCTGCGCCCTGCTGGGCAACAGCCGCATTGCCTTCGTGACCTTCGGTTCCAGCTACGCCACCTGGGATTTCAGCACCCAGCAATGGGATGTGACAGGCATCGAACCGGCGATCAGCCTGAACGCCGTGGCCGTGGTGGGCAACGACATCTACAGCATCGGCGACGCCGGCATTCTGCAAATCAACGGCCAGGCGAGTACCCGTGCCGGCAGCCTGTGCAACTTCCTGCTGCCATTCGGTAACAGCGTGCTGACCGGTGGCCAGATGGGCACGGTGTTCGACGCCAAGACCGGCGACACCCTGTACCAGCACCGCTCACCGCTGAACTGCGGCACCACCTTTACCCGCAACGGCCAGCTGCATGCGGCCATCGGCACCTACACCGGCGAAGCCCTGATCTTCAACCTGGACGGGCAAACCCCACAGTTTCTGCGTGAAGTGCGCATGCACGAAAACGCGATCAAGGGCATTGCCGCCGACGAGAAATACCTGTTCAGCGTCTGCGCCACGGCGGCGGCAGCGTTCTGCCGTATCGAAGACTTCGAGCTGGAGGCCTACCTCGACAAGGCCCATGACCGTATTTCCAACGGTTGCACGCAAATCCAGGGCGGCTTTGCCAGCATCGGCCGCGACTTGAAACTGCGTCTGTGGCAGGAAGGGTTCAACGAGGTCTACGACACGCCGCATACCCACTCGATCAAGTGCATCGCGATTTCCAAGGATCAGCAATTGATCGCCACCGGCAGCTACGGCGGCACCGTCGCGGTGTTCGACCTGGCCAAGCGCAGCTGGACCACGGTGGAGAAAATCACCGCCAGCGGCATTTCCTGCCTGACCCACGACGCCGAAGGCAGCGGGTTCCTGGCCAGCGCCTATGACGGTCGCATCTACCCGATCGCGACAGGAGCTTCGGCACGGCGTCAGCTGCCATGACCCACTTCAGCGAAGTCGACTTTCAACACATGCACCATGCATTGTCGTTGGCCGAACGCGGCAGTCACTCCACCTGGCCTAATCCTCGGGTCGGGTGCGTGATCGCCCACGGGCGGCACATCGTCGGCGAAGGCTGGCATCGGCGTGCGGGCGGTCCGCACGCCGAGGTGTTCGCGCTGCGGCAGGCCGGCGCATTGGCCAAGGGCGCCACCGCCTACGTGACGCTGGAACCGTGCAGCCATGTCGGTCGCACCGGTGCCTGTCACCAGGCGCTGATCGACGCCGGCATCGCCAGTGTCGTGGTCGCCCACGAAGACCCGTTCAAACAGGTCGACGGCAAAGGCATCGCGCAACTGCGCGAGGCCGGCATCGACGTCAAGGTGGGGCTGCTCAGTGCCGCGGCCAGGGAGCTGAACCGGGGGTTTCTATCCTCGGTCAAGCGCCAGCGGCCCTGGGTGCAGTTGAAAATGGGCATGAGCCTGGACGGTCGCACTGCGCTGCAGAATGGCCAGTCGCAGTGGATCACCAGCGCCCGCGCGCGCGCCGATGTGCAGTACTGGCGCGCACGCAGCGCTGCGATCCTGACCGGCAGCGGCACGGTGCTGGCGGACAACCCATCCCTGACCGTACGTGAGCTGGCCAGTGCCGAGGCCATCGCCCCGGTGCGGGTCATTCTCGACAGCCAGGGCCGGGTGCCGGCCACCGCCCGGGTGTTCGACGATCAAGCGCCAAGCCTGCATGTGGTGCACGAACAGCACGCGCCGGAAGGCACGCCCGACGAACGTGTACTGCGCCTGCAAGGCGACCAACAGGGCCTGGACCTGCATGCGCTGATGGAACAGCTCAGCGCCCGCGGCCTGCACGATGTGATGGTCGAAGCCGGGCCGACGCTGGCCGGCAACCTGCTGCGCGCCGGACTGGTGGACGAATTGCTGCTGTACATGGCGCCACGCCTGCTGGGCGATCTGGCGCGTCCGCTGGTGCACTTTCCAGCGCTGGACAACCTGGCGCACTCCGTGGACTTCATCCTCTACGACGTGACCCAGCTGGGCCCCGACCTACGCCTGCGGTTGCGCCCCGATCAACTTGCGGATGCGGTATGAGTCACCACCTGCCTGACCTGCTCGCGCAACCAGTTATGGGCCTGATCGTCACGGAAACGTTGATGCCAGATCTGCACGAACGGAAAGCGCGGGATATGAAACGGCGGCGGCAATTGCACCAGGTCGGGGTTGTGCCGTGCCTCATCCAGGGTGCGGGTGGCCACGGTGAGGATCAGGTCGGTGTTGTGCAACATGCTCGGTGCCGTACGCCAGTGCGGCACGCTCACCACGATACGTCGACGCAGGCCCTCGGCCCGCAGCAGGTTGTCGACCTCGCCATTGGTGCCACCGTCCATCGACACCTGGATATGCGGACGTTCCAGGTAACTCTCCAGGCGCAACAGACCGTCCTTGGGCAGCGTGCGCCGGTCCATGAGGCAGGAGAAGCTTTCTTCGAACAGCACCTCCATGGACACGTCGGTGGTCAACTGCGGGAACACCCCCAGCGCCAGGTCGATCTTGCCCTGGGCCACCTGTTCGAACATCGCATGGCGGCTGCCCTGGGTGACCATCAGCGTGGTGTTGGGCGCATAGCGGCGCAACCGCTCCAGCAGGCGCGGCAGCACAATCGCGGCGCCGTAATCGGACATCGCCATATGAAAGGTGCGCTGGGAGCTGGCGGGGTCGAAGTCGATGGACTTGCCGAACAGCGTTTCGACCTGGCTCAGAATCTCGCGCAAAGGTCCCTGGATGTTCTGCGCCAGGGCGCTCAGCGCGACTTCGTTGCCCTCGCGGATCAGGATCGGATCATCGAGCAACACCCGCAATTTGCTCAACGAGTGACTGATCGCCGGCTGGCTGAGGTGCAAGCGCGTGCCGGTGCGCGTCACGTGTTTTTCGGTGAGCAGTGCGTCAAGCACCACCAACAGGTTCAAATCGATGTTGCGCAATAACACTGTGACCATTTTTTTGAATTCCATTTCAGGGAGCGACATCCCACAAGGAGCGACCCATGCCTCAACTCAGACGAATCATTGAAACCGCGTTGTACGTAGATGACCTGGACCGGGCCAAGAGGTTCTATACCGAACACCTGCAACTGGAGACCATGGTCGAGAGCAACGTACTCGTCGCAATGAACGTTGGTCAGCAGAATACTCTCTTGCTGTTCAAACGGGGCGCCTCCGTGCACACCAAATACCTGAGCGGTGGCGAAATACCGCCCCACGACGCCAGCGGACGGATCCATATCTGTTTTGCCGTGGACAAACAGGACATGCCCGAATGGGAACAACGCCTGCACGAAGCGCACATCGAGATCGAGGGGCGCACCGAGTGGCCCAAGGGCGGTTCCAGCGTTTATTTCCGCGATCCGGACGCCAACCTCGTCGAACTGTTGACCCCGGGCTGCTGGCCCATCTACTGACCTCTGCAAGGAATGACGCTTATGCGCCACGTCAGCCATCCACGACGTGTTGTTTCTCGGACCACCGGCGCACTGCTGATCGCCATCGCTCTGCTGCTGGGCCTCGCGTGGGGCCTGTGGCAGTGGAGCCACCCGGCGGTCGCCGCCAGCCGCGCTGCGCCGATCAAGGTCGCCATCGCCCCCGCCAGCAGCGCCCCGTTCACCCGTTACCTCGAAGCGATCGGCGAACTGGAGGCGGTGCAACAAGTCAGCGTACCTGCCGAAGTCGGCGGACGCATCGTGCAATTGCCGATTCAGTCGGGGCAACGGGTGGAGCGCGATCAGGTACTGGTCAAGCTCAACGATGCGCCGCTGCAAGGCACCCTCGTGCGATTGCAGGGTGAAGTGGAGAACGCCCGGGTCAAGCTGGAGCGCTCGCGTCGGCTGGTGAGCGTCAACGCCACCTCGCGCGAAGCCTTCGACAATGCCCAGACCGAATACACCACCGCCCGGGGCGCCTTGCAGGAGCTCAAGGCGCAGATCGACCAACACACCATCCGCGCGCCGTTTGCCGGCACCGTCGGCATCCGCAAGGTGCACCTGGGCCAGTACGTCAACCCGGGCGACAGCCTGATCAACCTGGTGGGCGACCAGGGTTTGTACGTCAACTTCAACGTGCCGGAAAAAGCCTTGGGGCAAGTGGAGGTCGGCAGCGACCTGCAAGTCGTGCTCGACGCCCTGCCCGGGCAGACCTTCACCGCGCGGGTCAGTGCCATCGACCCGTTCCTGGACCGCTCGCGCACCTTGAGTGTCCAGGCGAAGCTCCAGGCGCCCACCCAGAATGCCTTGCCAAGGATGTTCGCCAAAGTGCGCCTGCCCCAGACATTGCCGGCCGACACCCTGACCGTGCCGGAAACCGCCGTGACCTATAACGCCTATGGCGAAGACCTGTTCGTGTTGCAGCCGCCTGCCGAAGCCGGCGCGGCGCCTACCGTGCGCCGCGTGCTGGTCAAGACCGGCGAGCGCCGCGATGGCCGGGTGGTGATTGACGAGGGGCTGCATCCCGGTGAACAGGTGGTGATTTCCGGCCAGATCAAGCTCAGTGACGGCGCCACCATCGAACCGTTGGAACACAGCGTATTGAACGAGCGCAACAGCCCCTCGGGCATGACCATGGCCGGGGAAAACCAGTGAAGCTCACCGATCTCTTCGTGCGCCGTCCGGTGCTGGCGCTGGTGGTCAGCCTGTTGATCATGCTGGCGGGCCTCAAGGCCTACCTGGGCCTGCCGGTGCGTCAGTACCCGTTGCTGGAAAGCTCGGTGATCACCGTGACCACCGACTACCCCGGCGCGCCTGCCGAACTGATGCAGGGTTTCGTGACCCAACCGATCAGCCAGTCGCTGGCCTCGGTGGAGGGCGTGGACTATGTCAGTTCCTCGTCGGTCCAGGGCCGCAGCCTGATTACCCTGCGCATGGCCCTCAACCAGGACTCCAGCAAGGCCTTGAGCGATGTGATCGCCAAGGTCAACCAGGTCAAATACCGCCTGCCCGAGCAGGCCTACGACCCGGTCATCGAACGCTCGGCGGGCGATGCCACCGCAGTGGCTTACGTAGGCTTTTCCAGCGACAGCTTGTCGGCCTCGGCCCTGAGCGACTACCTCAGCCGTGTGGTGCAGCCGCTGTTCGCCACCATCGACGGGGTGGCCAAGGTCGAGACCTTCGGCGGCCAGCGCCTGGCCATGCGCCTGTGGCTCGATCCGCAGCGCATGGCCGGCCACGGCATCAGCGCCGCGCAGGTCGAGCAGGCGATCCGCGACAACAACTTCCAGGCCGCCCCCGGGCAGATCAAGGGCCAGTACGTGATCGCGTCGATCCAGGTCAACACCGACCTGATCAGCCTCGAAGACTTCCGCGACATGGTTATCCGCAATGACGGTGATCACCTGGTCCGCCTGCGGGACGTCGCCACCGTCGAACTGGGCTCCGCCGCCTATGAAACCAGTGCGCTGATGGACGCCAAACCGGCCGTGCACCTGGGCTTGTACGCGACGCCCAAGGGCAACCCGCTGCTGATCGTGGCCGATATCAAGCGTCTGTTGCCGGGCATCGAGAAAACCCTGCCACCGGGGGTCAAGGTGGCGCTGGCGTTTGAAACCGCGCACTTCATCGAAGCCTCGATCATCGAAGTGATCGAGACGCTGGTGGAAGCCATCCTGATCGTGGTGGTGATCATCTACCTGTGCCTGGGCTCGGTGCGCAGCGTGATCATCCCGGTGGTCAGCATTCCCTTGTCCATACTCGGCGCCATGGGGCTGATGACGCTGTTCGGCTTCAGCATCAACCTGCTGACGCTGCTGGCAATGGTGCTGGCCATCGGGTTGGTGGTGGACGATGCCATCGTGGTCATGGAGAACATCCACCGTCATGTCAAAGAGGGCCGCAGTACGCTGCAGGCGGCGCTGTTCGGCGCCCGCGAGATCGCCTCGCCGGTGATCGCCATGACCATCACCCTGGCGGCGGTGTACATGCCCATCGGCCTGATGAACGGCCTGACCGGCGCGCTGTTCAAGGAGTTCGCCCTGACCCTGGCCGGCTCGGTGGTGGTGTCCGGGGTCATCGCCCTGACCCTGACCCCGGTGATGTGCGCCAAGCTGCTGCCCACCCAGGAGAGCGAAAGCACCATGGGGCGGCTGGCCGAGGGCTTCTTCCATCGTTTGTCGCACATGTACCAGCGCGCTTTGGTGGGCTCACTGCGCGTGCGTGGGGCCATGCTGCTATTGGGCGCGCTGGTGCTGCTCAGCCTGCCGTGGCTGTACGGGCACGCCAGCAAGGAGCTGGCGCCCAACGAAGACCAGGGCAACCTGTTACTGGCCATCAAGTCTCCGCAACACGCCAACCTCGATTACGTCGAGCGTTATGCCTACCAGTTGAGCGAAATCCTCGGTGAACTGCCAGAGGCGGTCAGCACCTGGATCATCAATGGCAACGACGGCGTGGCCTCCAGTTTTGCCGGCGTCAACTTCACTGAATGGGCCCAGCGCGAACGCAGCGCCGCCGCGATCCAGAGCGAGCTGCAACAGCGCGTGGACGCGGTGGAAGGCAACTCGATTTTCGTGTTCCAACTGCCGCCGCTGCCCGCCTCGACGGGCGGCTTGCCGGTGCAGATGGTGATTCGCAGCACCGAGGACTACCGCTCGTTGTACCAGGCCATGGAAGACCTCAAGACCCAGGCCCGGGCCAGCGGCCTGTTTGCGGTGGTCGACAGCGACCTGGCGTTCAACAACCCAGTGGTCCAGGTGCGTATCGACCGCAGCAAGGCCAACAGCCTGGGCATCCGCATGCGTGACATCGGCAGCACCCTGGCGGTGCTGATCGGCGAGAACTACACCAACCGGTTCGGCCTGCAAGGCCGCTCCTATGATGTGATCCCGCAAAGCCAGGCGTCGCGCCGCCTGACGCCCCAGGACTTGAACGACTTCTACCTGGACACCGACTCCGGCCGCCAGGTGCCGTTGTCTACCGTGGTCAGCCTGCATAACGTGATCGAGCCGAACAAACTCACGCAGTTCAACCAGCAGAACAGCGCCACCTTCCAGGGCATCCCGGCACCCGGGGTCAGCCTGGGCCAGGCGGTGGCGTTTTTGCAGGAACACAGCCGTGCCTTGCCGGTGAGTTTCAGCCATGACTGGCAGGCCGACTCGCGGCAGTTCATTCACGAGGGCAACGCCCTGCTGTTGACCTTTTTGTTTGCCCTGATCGTGATCTACATGGTGCTGGCCGCCCAGTACGAGAGCCTGACCGACCCGCTGATCATCCTGATCACCGTACCGCTGTCGATCTGCGGCGCGTTGATCCCGCTGGCGCTGGGCCTGGCGACGGTCAATATCTACACGCAGATCGGCCTGGTGACACTGATCGGCCTGATCAGCAAGCACGGCATCCTGATGGTCGAGTTCGCCAACGAGTTGCAGGTGCTGCACCGCTGCACCCCGGCCCAGGCGATCATCCGCGCGGCGCGCATTCGCCTGCGGCCGATCCTGATGACCACGGCGGCCATGGTGGTCGGTCTGGTGCCCCTGCTGTTTTCCTCGGGCGCCGGCGCCAGCAGCCGCTTCGGCCTGGGCCTGGTGATCGTGATCGGCATGCTGGTCGGCACGCTGTTCACCCTGTTCGTGTTGCCATCGGTGTACACGCTGATGTCGCGGGCGCACAAACCCGCCGTCGACTGGGCACTGGTCGAGCAGCAAGGCTGACGGCTGGAAACAAAAACGGGCGCCCCGGGGCGCCCGTTTTTTGTGCTTGAAGCTTAGAGATGGGATTCGGCGTATTCGGCCAGAATCGAACGTGGGACGCCCTGCAAGGCGATGTGCACGCCGTTCGGGAAGTCCTTGAAGCGTTCCGTCAGGTAGGTCAGCCCGGAGCTGGTCGCGGACAGGTAAGGGGTGTCGATCTGTGCCAGGTTGCCCAGGCACACCACTTTGGAACCGGCGCCGGCCCGGGTGATGATGGTTTTCATCTGGTGCGGCGTGAGGTTCTGGCATTCATCGATCAGAATCAGGCTCTGCTGGAAGCTGCGACCCCGTATGTAGTTGAGGGATTTGAACTGCAACGGCACTTTGCTGAGGATGTAGTCGACGCTGCCATGGGTGTTTTCGTCATCCATGTGCAAGGCTTCGAGGTTGTCGGTGATCGCCCCCAGCCACGGCTCCATTTTTTCCGCTTCGGTGCCGGGCAGGAAACCGATTTCCTGGTCCAGGCCCTGCACACTGCGGGTGGCGATGATGCGGCGATAGCGCTTGGTCACCATGGTCTGTTCGATGGCGGCGGCCAGGGCGAGGATGGTTTTCCCCGAGCCTGCGGCACCGGTCAGGTTGACCAGGTGGATGTCCGGGTCGAGCAACGCGTACAGCGCCAGGCTCTGGTAGATATCACGCGGTTTCAGGCCCCAGGCTTCCTGGTGCAACAGGGGTTCCTGATGCAGGTCGAGGATCAGCAGCTTGTCGATCTGGATCTCTTTGATCCAGCCCACGAAGCCCTGTTCGTCGACGATGAACTCATTGATGTGCACCGCCGGCAGGTTGTCGATCAGCTGCACCTGGTGCCAGGTGCGGCCATGGTCCTGGCGGGTTTCGACCTTGCTCACGCGGTCCCAGAACGAGCCGGTCATCATGTGATAACCCCGGGACAGCATCGACACGTCGTCGACCAGTTGGTCGGTGCTGTAGTCCTCGGCCGCGATCCCACACGCTCGGGCCTTGAGGCGCATATTGATGTCTTTGGTCACCAGCACGAGACGCAGGTCCTTGTCGCGCGCGTGCAGGTCGATCAATTGGTTGATGATCTTGTTGTCGTTCAGGTTTTCCGGCAGCAGGCTGTTGGGCTCGTGGTGCTTGCTCATCAGAATCGACAGCAACCCCTTGGGCCCGCCCTTGCCACGCTGGATCGGCACGCCGAGCTCAACGTCCTCGGGCGAAGCTTCGCCCAGGGTCTTGTCGATCAGGCGGATCGCCTGGCGACATTCGGCGGCCACGCTGTGGTGCCCGCTTTTGAGTTTGTCGAGCTCCTCAAGCACGATCATCGGGATGGCGACGTGGTGTTCTTCGAAATTGAGCAGTGCGTTTGGATCGTGGATCAATACGTTGGTATCAAGCACATAAAGGATTGGCTGGTCGGAAGAAGGGTTACGTCCATGATCATCCATACTCGGTCACCTTTTGTGGGAGCCAGTCGACGCAATACCTGGGCGGTGCTGCGCCTCGAATCGACCGCCGAATGCACCTGAGTGACGTCAAGTGCGGGGCCCACCGAAGGAGTCTTGGAAGACGCCACCTGTGCTGCAGGTTTCGGCGATCTGACTTCGTAATACCGCAAAACCTGTGACAGGAAAAAGCACTTTGACGCTTTTTTGAAGTTTATTTTTCAGGATGACGAATAGCACTAGCCGTGTGCCAGCGTCCCCGTTAAAGTCGGAAGTCCGCCTGCATCGAATTGTCGCAATAATTCACCGCAAAAACGCCTCATCCCCAACAGGGCCGGGCACTTCGCCTTTTTAACGAAATGCTTCCCGGCAGTCCTGCCAGCCCAGGCCACTTTGTGCCGTAGCCTGCATCAGGATCGGCAACGCGACCCGCGCCTTGTCCTGGGTGTCGTGAAATACAATCACCCCTTTGCGCCACAACAGCATCAGCGTCAGCACGCGCTGTGCCGACTCATCGGCCTTGAGCTTGCCCGGTTCGTCCTGGGAGTCGATGTCCCACAACGCCACCTGCAAACCCTGAGCCTGGAAAAAACCCTGGCTGTCCGCGCGGCGCTGGCCGTAGGGCGGGCGGAACAGCGGCACGTAGTTTTCCGGCATCAGGTTCTGCGCCAGCAGTGCGCTGCGGGTAATCGAGCTCTGCCACTCCACCCAATGGCTGTGGGAGCGATACTGCCAGCCCTGGGTGCCCACGCACTGGCCCTGGTACAACGCCTGCACATCGGCGGCGGAACTGCGCTCCACGCGGGTCTGCAAGCTGCTGCCGAGCACGAAGAAAGTGGCGTTCATTTTCTGCTTGCGCAGGTAGTCGGTGAGCCAGTCGGTATTGCCGCTGAGCGGGGCGGGGCCGCCGTCGAAGGTCAGCAGAAACAGGCGGTCGTTGAATTCGTCGCCATTACGCTCGTGGTCGCCGAACCGCGCGACTTCGCTGCTGATCTGCGGGAACAGCGCGGCCTTGCGCAGCAATTCGTCCAGATACCGCTCATGAAACACGTGGCTGGGGCCCGCCCAGCCTATATAGAAAGAGTTCTCGCTGACCTCGAACTTGCCGGCCTGCTCGCGCAGGTCGTCCATGCTTTCCACCAGGTAGCAGAACGAGGCGTCTTCCTCGCAGCTCTGCTGGGCGAAGGTGTAGTTCTCCAGCAGGCGTTGCCACAACTGGCGGCGCAGGTCGTCGATGGCCGCCAGGTTGATGATCTTCAGGCCCAGGCGTTGCTTGAGTGCGGCTTCGTCCTGATTCTCGCTGGCCAGCAGGCTGTGGGCGAACATGAGGATTTCGGCGCGTGAGGCCACGTCGAACAGCGCCGGGCTGGCGAGTTTTTCGGGCCAGGTGCCACGGTCCAGGCTGGCCACATCCACCGGCGCCGCGTGGGCATTCAGGCATAGCAGGCAAGCCGATAACAAAAGCGCTATTCGCACACGGGGTCTCCCTCTCCAGAGTCGTCGGCCATCATAGCGGATCGTGCCTATCACCATCATAGGTGGAGTCAAAACGCCCCAGCCCCTAGAATCGCCCCACTATTACAGGAGACGACTGCATGCTGATGGTGATTTCCCCCGCCAAGACCCTCGATTTCGAGACCGCGCCTGTGACCCCGCGCTTTACCCAGCCGCAGTACCTGGATCATTCCCAGGCACTGATCGAGCAGCTGCGCACGTTCAGCCCGGCGCAAATCAGCGAACTGATGCACGTCTCCGACAAGATCGGCGGTCTCAACGCCGCGCGTTTCGGCAGCTGGACCCCGGCGTTCACCCCGGCCAACGCCAAGCAGGCGCTGCTGGCGTTCAAGGGCGATGTGTACACCGGCCTGAACGCCGAAACCTTCAGCGATGCCGACTTCAGCTACGCCCAGGACCACCTGCGCATGCTGTCGGGCCTGTACGGCTTGCTGCGCCCTCTGGACCTGATGATGCCGTATCGCCTGGAGATGGGCACCAAACTGGCCAACGCCCGGGGCAAGGACCTTTACGCGTTCTGGGGCACCCGCATCAGCGAATGGCTGAACGAAGCCCTGGCCGCCCAAGGCGACGATGTGCTGCTCAACCTGGCATCCAATGAGTACTTCTCGGCGGTCAAACGCACGGCGCTGAACGCGCGGATCATCAATACCGAGTTCAAGGACCTGAAGAACGGCCAGTACAAGATCATCAGCTTCTACGCGAAAAAGGCCCGGGGCATGATGAGCCGTTTCGTCATCGACGAACGCATCAACGACCCGGCCAGGCTCAAGGAGTTCGATGTGCAGGGCTACCGCTTCAATGCGGAGCAGTCCAAGCCGGACAACCTGGTATTCCTGCGCGATCACGCACCGGAATAAAGCCGAAAGCCTCTCTTACAGGCGATGAAATCCAACGGTGGGAACAATCAAACATTTTTGTTGAACGGACCTCTGTAGTGAGCGGGCTTGTCCCGCGCTGGGCTGCGAAGCAGCCCCAACAAGGCTTGCCTCCGTCTCTCAGGAAAAACCCATCGCCCGGTTTCGGGGCCGCTTCGCGCCCCAGCGCGGGACAAGCCCGCTCACTACAAATGTCACGCATGCGCCAAAAAATAGTCATTATTTTGACGTCAAAAAATATCCTGACGCATTTCTAACGTTTCTTTCACTCGACAATTCCAAAATTTTTTCGTAGTGGCACCACTTTTTTTAAACAGTAGTGGCATAAAACTATCTACCCGTCTCAACTCCCCGCAACTATTGGCCCAAATAGCAAGTGCTATCAATATGGTGCCAGTGCCATCTTTTCCAATATTTCAAAAAATTTCAAGAAACAGGATGAGCGGCTCGGAACTTCGCCAAAACAGGCGGCTCATACCACCGGTAACGAAATTCTCTGTTTCTGTAAGAGATGACTTACATAACGACCCAAGGAAGTAGCGAAGTTGCCCCCATCAACTTTGTCTCGCGGGTTACATCATCAACTGATTGAGTTGAGGGCGGCGATAAGGACTGGTTGCTATCCCCTATAGGCCAAGGCAGCGCTTACCCAAATGTGTCAGTGATGACACCCAGGGCATTGATATTAAAAGGCTTAGCGCCTGTATCGAGACCCTGCGGCACTGGCGTCGGACCCTCCTCCCAGGGAGACCGGCTGCATTTGAGGGCAAGCCCCAATAACAAGGCCACGTTGCGCACAACTTGAGTGCAATAGTTAGTCACTCACTATTAAACATGCCTGTACGCGGTAAGTCGGCGTCTATTCGCACAACTTTCGCGGCATCAGTGACGCTTGCAAATATTAACGCCAGCCAATAATTGGCTTGATTAACAACGTCTTCAGTGACAATGAGGTAAAAGCGATGCGCATCAGCATATTTGGTCTGGGTTACGTTGGCGCAGTATGTGCCGGTTGCCTGTCTGCACGTGGCCATGACGTGGTCGGCGTAGACATCTCCAAGGACAAGATTGACCTGATCAATGCCGGCAAATCGCCGATCGTTGAACCGGGCCTGGGCGAATTGTTGAGCCAGGGTATCCAGACCGGTCGCCTGCGTGGCACCACCAACTTCGCCGACGCCATCCGCGACACCGACCTCTCGATGATTTGCGTCGGTACGCCCAGCAAGAAAAACGGCGACCTGGAACTGGACTACATCGAAGCCGTGTGCCGCGAGATCGGTTTTGTCCTGCGCGACAAAGCCACCCGCCACACCGTGGTCGTACGCAGCACCGTACTGCCGGGCACCGTGGCCAACGTGGTGATCCCGATCCTCGAAGACTGCTCCGGCAAAAAAGCCGGCGTCGACTTCGGCGTGGCGGTCAACCCGGAATTCCTGCGTGAATCCACCGCCATCGCCGACTACGACCTGCCCCCGATGACCGTCATCGGCGAATTCGACAAAGCCTCCGGCGATGTCCTGCAGTCGCTGTACGAAGAACTCGACGCGCCGATCATCCGCAAGGACATCGCCGTTGCCGAAATGATCAAGTACACCTGCAACGTGTGGCACGCCACCAAAGTGACCTTCGCCAACGAGATCGGCAACATCGCCAAGGCCGTCGGCGTCGATGGCCGTGAAGTGATGGAAGTGGTGTGCCAGGACAAGACCCTCAACCTGTCCCAGTACTACATGCGTCCAGGCTTCGCTTTCGGTGGCTCCTGCCTGCCGAAAGACGTACGCGCCCTCACCTACCGCGCCGGTTCCCTGGACGTGGAAGCGCCACTGCTCAACTCGCTGATGCGCAGCAACGAATCCCAGGTGCAGAACGCTTTCGACATCGTCTCCAGCCACGACAAGCGCAAAGTCGCCTTGCTGGGCCTGAGCTTCAAGGCCGGTACCGACGACCTGCGCGAAAGCCCGCTGGTGGAATTGGCCGAAATGCTGATCGGCAAGGGTTTCGACCTGAGCATCTACGACAGCAACGTCGAGTACGCCCGCGTCCACGGTGCGAACAAAGACTACATCGAAGGCAAGATCCCGCACGTGTCGTCCCTGCTCAACTCGGACTTCGACGACGTGATCAACAACTCCGACGTGATCATCCTCGGCAACCGTGACGAGAAGTTCCGTGCCTTGGCGCACAACGCGCCGCAAGGCAAGCAAGTGATCGACCTGGTGGGCTTCATGGCCAAGGCCACCAGTGCCGGTAGCCGTACCGAAGGTATTTGCTGGTAACAGCGACGGCTAGTTCCGGGCTGCACGCGTACCTCCCCAGCGCGTGCAGCCGGGAACCTCCTTCACCTGCGGATGACGCTTATGTCCAAGTTAAAACACGTACTACTGCAATCCGCCGGCTGGCTGTTCTTCCTCAGCCTGCTGATGGGTCTCGCCCTGCTGTTGCCGGCGAGTACGTTCGACTCCGAGTCGAAGAATTTCATTTTCCTGATTGGCGCCGTAGGTATCTGGCGCTACTCGATGGGTGCCACGCATTTCATTCGCGGCATGTTGTTCCTGTACGTGGTCTACCCGCATCTGCGCCGCAAAGTGCGCAAGCTGGGCAAGGCCGCCGACCCGTCCCATGTGTTCCTGATGGTCACCAGCTTCCGTATCGATGCACTGACCACCGCCCAGGTGTACAGCTCGGTGATTCGCGAAGCCATCGACTGCGGTTTTCCCACCACCGTGGTCTGCTCGCTGGTGGAAATGTCCGATGAGCTGCTGGTGAAAAGCCTGTGGGAACGCATGGCACCGCCTGACCGCGTGACCCTCGACTTCGTGCGCATCGCCGGTACCGGCAAGCGCGACGGCCTGGCTTTCGGTTTCCGCGCCATCTCGCGCCACTTGCCGGACGACCGCGCCGTGGTGGCCGTGATCGATGGCGATACCGTGCTCGCCGAAGGCGTGGTGCGCAAGACCGTGCCGTGGTTCCAACTGTTCGGCAACGTCGGCGGCCTGACCACCAACGAATTCTGCGAAGTGCGCGGCGGTTACATCATGAGCGAATGGCACAAGCTGCGCTTCGCTCAACGCCACATCAACATGTGCTCCATGGCCCTGTCCAAGCGCGTGTTGACCATGACCGGCCGCATGTCGGTGTTCCGTGCCCGCGTAGTGACTGACCCCGGCTTCATCGCCGACGTGGAAAGCGACTCGCTGCAACACTGGCGCCTGGGCCGCTTCAAGTTCCTCACCGGCGACGACAAATCCAGCTGGTTCAGCCTGATGCGCCTGGGCTACGACACCTTCTACGTGCCGGACGCCGCGATCAACACCGTGGAACACCCGCCGGAAAAAAGCTTCATCAAGGCCAGCCGCAAACTGATGTTCCGCTGGTACGGCAACAACCTGCGCCAGAACTCCCGCGCCCTGGGCCTGGGCGTGCGCCGTCTCGGGCTGTTCACCAGCATCGTATTGTTCGACCAGCGTGTATCGATGTGGACCTCCCTGCTCGGCCTGACCGTGGCCTTCATCGCCACCTTCAAGTACGGCGGTGCGTTCATCCTCGCCTACCTGCTGTGGATCGGCATCACCCGCCTGATCCTCACCCTGTTGCTGTCGTGCTCCGGCCACAAGATCGGCCCGGCCTACCCGATGATTCTCTATTACAACCAGATCATGGGCGCACTGGTGAAGATCTACGTGTTCTTCCGCCTTGATCAACAGTCCTGGACCCGCCAGGACACCAAACTGACCCGCGATTTGGCCAGCTTTCAACGTTGGTTCAACACCTGGTCGTCTCGGACCATGACCTTCTCCGCCGGCAGCATTTTCGTCGCCGTGTTGCTGATGATGGTCTGACAGCCAAGCCTGAATTAACTAGGAGCTACACCTATGAGTCAGAACACCATGAACAGCCAAGCAAACGTCAACGTTGTCCACGAATCCGAAGCCCAGCGCCAACATGCCCGCGTGAAAATCCCGGCCAAGCTGCGCTTCTTCAATACTGACCGCACGCCGACCGAAGCACGGGTGATCGACCTGTCCGCCGGCGGCCTGGCCTTCACCTCCACCCAGCCGTTGACCGTCGGCGAAGTGCACAAGGGCCGCCTGCAATTCGTGATCGACAACCTGGGCCTGGCCATGGACGTGGAGCTGCAGATCCGCTCCTACGACCGCCAGAGCGGCCGCACCGGCTGCCAGTTCCAGAACCTCGAACCCCAGGATATTTCCACCCTGCGCCACCTGATCACCTCGCACCTGTCGGGTGACATCGTGACCATGGGCGACGTGCTGGCGACCCTGCAACGGGACAACTTCACCAAGGCGCGCAAGGTCAAGGACACCGGCAGCGGCATGACCGCATTCGGTCGTCTGCGTGCGGTGACGTTCAGCGCAGGCATTTTCATCGTTGGCCTGGCCGCGTTCGGTTTCATCTTCAAATCGGTGTACGGCATGTACTTCGTCAGCCACGCCCAGGCCGGCCTGGTGAGTGTGCCCGGCATGAACGTGACCATGCCCCGCGACGGCACCGTGCAAAGCCTGCTCAAAGGTGACGCGGTCGCGGCCAAGGGCGCGCCATTGGCAACCTTCAGCACCAGCATGCTCGACGTGCTCAAGGGCCATCTGGACGAAGACCAACTGCAACCGGCCAAGGTCGAAGAGCTGTTCGGCAAGCAAATGACCGGCACCCTGACGTCGCCCTGCGATTGCGTGGTCGCTCAGCAACTGGTCGCTGACGGCCAGTACGCCAGCAAGGGCGACGTGATCTTCCAACTGGTGCCACGCGGCAGCCTGGCCAATGTCGAAGCGCGCTTCACCTACCGCCAGTTCGCCGACGTGCGCCCGGGCACCCCGGTGAGCTTCCAGGTGGCCGACGAAGAACAAGTGCGCACCGGTACCATCGTCAGCAGCACCAGCCTGAACAGCGCCGACCTGTCCTCCGACATCCGCGTGCAGATCAAGCCCGACGCACCGCTGGACAGCACTTACGCCGGTCGCCCGGTGGAAGTCACCAGCGACCGTGGCCCTTCGCTGAACTGGCTGATCGACAAAGCCATGGCTAACGGTCTGTAAGCAGAGGACATGCCTGTGATGACTCTCTCAAAAACACCGCTGCCCCCTGTGGGAGCCGGGCTTGCCCGCGATGGCATCGACTCGGTACACCCGACACACCGAGGTGCCCGCATCGCAGGCAAGCCAGCCCCCACAGAAAACAGATCTCACTGCGTCCTGGCCTTCTGCACATTGGCACTGGCCGTGAGCCTCGCCGGCTGCGCCGGCCTGCCCGACCAGCGCCTGGCCAATGAAGCGCTCAAGCGCGGCGACACCGTCACCGCGCAGCAGAATTACCAGCAACTGGCCGACCTGGGCTACAGCGAGGCCCAAGTAGGCCTGGCCGATATCCAGGTCGGCACCCGCGACCCGGCGCAGATCAAACAGGCCGAAGCCACCTACCGCGCCGCCGCGGATACGTCGCCGCGTGCCCAGGCCCGTCTCGGCCGCCTGCTGGTGGCCAAGCCTGGCAGCACCGAAGCCGAACACCACGAAGCCGAAGGCCTGTTGAAGAAAGCCTTTGCCAACGGCGAAGGTAATACCCTGATCCCGCTGGCCATGCTCTACCTGCAATATCCCCACAGTTTCCCGAACGTGAACGCCCAGCAACAGATCAGCAAGTGGCAGGCGGCAGGTTATCCGGAAGCGGGCCTGGCCCAGGTGCTGCTGTATCGCACCCAGGACACCTACGACCAGCATCTGGATGACGTGGAGCGCATCTGCAAGGCCGCGCTGAACAGCACCGATATCTGCTACGTCGAACTGGCCACGGTCTACCAGAAAAAAGCCGAGCCGGAAAAACAGGCCGAACTGCTCAAGCAGATGGAAGCCGGCTACAGCCGTGGCACCGTCACCGCGCAGCGTGTCGACAGCGTGGCCCGTGTCCTGGGCGATTCGACCCTGGGCAAACCGGACGAAAAGACCGCCCAGGCCCTGCTGGAAAAAATCGCCCCCGGTTACCCCGCGTCCTGGGTCAGCCTGGCGCAACTGCTCTACGACTTCCCGGAGCTGGGCGACGTCGACCAGATGATGAAGTACCTGGACAACGGCCGCGCCGCCGACCAGCCCCGCGCCGAACTGTTGCTGGGCAAGCTCTACTACGAAGGCAAGTGGGTGCCCGCCGATGCCAAGGCTGCCGAAGCGCACTTCGAAAAAGCCGTGGGCAAGGAAGTGGCCGCCGATTACTACCTGGGCCAGATCTACCGCCGTGGCTACCTGGGCAAGGTCTACCCGCAGAAGGCCCTGGACCACCTGTTGACCGCTGCGCGCAACGGCCAGAACAGCGCCGACTTCGCCATCGCCCAATTGTTTTCCCAAGGCAAGGGCACCAAGCCCGACCCCGTGAACGCCTATGTCTTCAGCCAGCTGGCCAAGGCCCAGGACACACCCGAGGCCAACGACCTGGCTACGCAGCTTGAAACCCCGCTCACACCGGACCAGCGCGCCCAGGGTCAACGCCTGGTGCAACAGGAACTGGCCGCTCGCGGCACTTTGGCCCAGAGCACGTTGCAACTGCACGCCCTGGAAGAAGAAGACGGCGAGGAATCCCTATGAAGCTCAATTCATTCGTCAAGGCCGGCATTGGCCTGACCTTCGCCCTGTTGTGGTCGTGCCCGACCCTGGCAGCGCTGACCGAACAGAAAAACTTCGGCCTGGAAGTGAAAATCACCGGCCAGTCCGAAGACGACCGCGACCTGGGCACCAAGCCCGGCGGCGACGTCAACGGTATCGGCCTGGACCTGCGCCCGTGGGTCTATGGCGAAAGCGGCAACTGGAGCGCCTACGCCATGGGCCAGGCCGTGACCTCCAGCGACATCATCGAGACGGACACCTTGCAACAGTCTGCCGATGACGCCAGCGAACAATCGAGCAACGACGACCGCAAGACCAAAAAGAATTACCTGGCCCTGCGCGAATTCTGGGTCGGCTACAGCGGCTTCACGCCCTACCCCGGCGAGATCCTCAAGTTCGGTCGCCAGCGCCTGCGCAATGACGACGGTCAATGGCGCGACACCAACATCGAAGCGCTGAACTGGACCTTCGACACCACCTTGCTCAAGGCCAATGTCGGCGCCGCCGAACGGTTCAGCGAATACCGCACCGACCTCAAGGAACTGTCGCCCAAGGACAAGGACCGCCAGCACTTCTACGCCGACGCCGCCTACCAGTGGACGCCGGGCCAGTGGGTCGGCGTGCGCGCCCACCACACCCATGACGACGGCAAGCTCGACTACGCCGAACCGGGCGTGGCCACCGACCCGCTGGACAAGCGCGAGAACGGCGACCTGACCTGGCTCGGCCTTGAAGCCAACAGCGACGCCTACAACTGGCGCAACACCAACACCGTCAACTACTGGGCCAGCATCACCGGCATGCAGGGCGACCGCGACACGGTCAACGCGCTGAACGCCGATGGGACCCGCCCCACTAATGCCAAGCGCAGCGATGACGTGAACGGCTGGGCCACCGACCTCGGTGTGCGCCTGCGTCTGGATCCGCAATGGCAAGTGGGTGCGGCCTACTCCCGCGCCAGCGCCGAGTACGAACAGAACGGCCTGCAAAGCAACCGCTCGAACTGGACCGGCACCCAGTCCCGCGTGCATCGCTTCGGCGAAGCCTTCCGCGGCGAGATGAACAACATGCAGTCCATGAGCCTGTTCGGTTCCTGGCAGCTGCGCGAGGACTACGACGCGAGCCTGGTGTACCACAAGTTCTGGC
Source organism: Pseudomonas sp. SDO524_S393 (assembly GCF_054071875.1). Taxonomy (NCBI): domain Bacteria; kingdom Pseudomonadati; phylum Pseudomonadota; class Gammaproteobacteria; order Pseudomonadales; family Pseudomonadaceae; genus Pseudomonas; species Pseudomonas sp. SDO524_S393. The sequence continues at coordinate 98,979 of NZ_JBSVVZ010000010.1, forward strand.
GTGTCGACGGCAACAAGCCGGTGGGCAGCAACGGCATCGACGCGGTGCAGAACAACACCGACGACGTGACCGGCGCGATCCTGTCCAGCACGTCCTTGCCGCTGGAAGACGGCAAGAAAGACCTGGGCCAGGAGATGGACCTGGTGGTCACCAAGTACTTCAAGAAAGGCCTGTTGCCCGCCGCACTCAGCCAGTCGATCGATGAACCGTCGGCCCTGGTGCGTCTGCGTGCAGGTGTATTCAAACCGGGCGACGCCTATGGCAGCCAAGTCGACTCGTACATGCACCGCGCCTTTGTCGACGTGATCTGGCGATTCTGATGGGAGCCTGCGCAATGAACCCTCAAGCCCTCAAAGGCTCGGTCAGCCTGTTGGTCGCGGCCATGCTGCTTGCCAGCACTTCGGCCTTTGCCGAAGGCGCTGCGGTCAAGGCGCCGACCATCGCCAAAGAACTGCAGGAGGCCAAGACCTACACCGTTTCCAGCCCGCCGACGGCGCCGCTGGAAATGGCCAAGCCGGCCCTGCCGGACCTGTCGGGCTACACGGCCGCGGCGATGGAAAAAAAGATCGTACGCAGCAAGCCCGGCAAAATCAGCATCCGCCGCATGATGCAGGAAGACGCCCTCAAAGACTTCATCGGCGGTGACAACAAGATGGCCGAATGGGTGGTGCGCCAGCACGGCATCCCCCAGGCGATCTTCGTCGACGACGGCTACATGAACCTCAAGGACCTGTTGGGCAAGGTGCCCAAGCAGTACCTGAGCGAAACCTCGCCGGGGGTGTTCCTGGCCAAGTTGCCGATCGTGGTCGGACGCAAAGGCATCCTGGAGATCGACAAGAAAACCCAGGAACTGCGCCTGTCCCAGGAAGCCGGTTCGTTCCTGATCAACGACGGCCAGCTGTTCGTGCGTGACACCAGAATCACCGGCTGGAGCGAGAAAGCCAACGGCCCGGCGCTGTTCAAGTCGCCCAAGGAATTCCGTCCGTTCCTGCTGGCCTGGGGTGGCACCGAGACCTACGTGGCCAACAGCAAGATGGCCAGCTTCGGCTACGCCAACAGTAAGTCGTACGGGGTGAGTATTTCCCAGTACACGCCGAACATGGCCAAGGTGCTCAAGCGTCCGGAACCCACCGGCTGGATCATCGACTCCGAGTTCTCGGACATGTGGTACGGCTTTTACTGCTACGAAACCACGGGCTTCGTGATCAAGGGCAATACCTACAAGGACAACATTGTCTATGGCATCGACCCCCACGACCGTTCCCACGGCCTGATCATCGCCGACAACACTGTCTACGGCACCAAGAAGAAGCACGGCATCATCATTTCGCGGGAAGTGAACGACAGCTTCATCTTCAACAACCGCAGCTACGACAACCACCTGTCGGGCCTGGTGATCGACCGGAACAGCGTGAACAACCTGATCGCCGACAACGAGATCTACCGCAACCACACCGACGGCATCACCCTCTACGAGAGTGCCGACAACCTGCTGTGGGGCAACAAGGTGATCAGCAACCGTCGCCACGGCATCCGGGTGCGTAACAGCGTGAACATCAAGCTGTATGAGAACACCGCCATGGCCAACGGCCTGACCGGCGTGTACGGCCACATCAAGGACTTGACCGACACCGACCGCGACATCGCGCTCGACCCGTTCGACGCCAAGGTCTCGCTGATCCTGGTGGGCGGCGAGCTGGCCGGCAACGGCAGCGGCCCGCTGTCCATCGACTCGCCCTTGAGCATCGAGCTGTACCGCGTGTCGATGCTGGCACCGACCAAATCCAGCGGTATCAGCTTCTCCGGCGTCCTCGGTGATCGCCAGGAAGAGATTCTCGACCTGCTGGTGCGCCAGCAGAAAGCCGTGCTGATCGACCCTGTCGAACGCCAGACCGAAATGCAGGACTGAGGATGACCCTTATGCACCCACACATGATCAAATTGCTGAGCCTCTCGGGTCTGACCCTCGGCCTGCTGGCGGCCAGCCAGGGCGTGCGCGCCGACGACATCAAGGCGCCGACCTTCACTGCCGAGCCCTGCTGCAGCCTGTGCCCCGCCGCCCATGACGCGCGCAACTACACCACGCGCTACCAGCAGAACTTCACCACCCTGGTGCAGGCCCAGGGCGACTGGCTGTTCCGTACCCAGGAAGACTTGCGCACCGAGTTCGACACCACCCCGGCCGGCTACAAACGCATGCAACAACTGCACGACGCGTTCAAGGCCAAGGGCGTGGAACTGGTGGTGGTCTACCAGCCGACCCGTGGCCTGGTGAACCGCAACAAGCTCAACCCCGAAGAAAAGGCCAAGTTCGATTTCGACAAGGCCCTGGCCAACTACAAAACCATGCTCGGGCGTTTCGCCAAGATGGGCTATGTGGTGCCGGACCTGTCGCCGCTGACCAACGAGCAACTGCCCGACGAGCTGCCGGCCCACGACTTCTACTTCCGTGGCGACCAGCACTGGACCCCGTACGGCGCCCAGCGCACCGCGAAGATCGTCGCCGAGAAAGTGCGCGCCATGCCCGAGTTCGCCGACATTCCCAAGCGTGAATTCGAGACCAAGCGCTCCGGGCGCATGGGCAAGACCGGCACCCTGCACAACATGGCCGGCCAGCTCTGCGGCACCAGCTACGCGATCCAGTACATGGACCAGTTCACCACCGAGCCCAAGGGCGAAGCCGGTGACGGCGACCTGTTCGGTGACTCGGGCAACCCGCAGATCACCCTCGTCGGCACCAGCCACAGCGGCAAGAACTACAACTTCGCCGGGTTCCTGGAGCAGGAAATCGGTGCCGACATCCTCAACGTGGCCTTCCCCGGCGGCGGCCTGGAAGGCTCGATGATCCAGTACCTGGGCAGCGATGAGTTCCAGAAGAGCCCGCCGAAAATCCTGATCTGGGAATTCTCGCCGCTGTACCGCCTGGACCAGGAAACCATCTACCGCCAGATGATGGCGTTGCTGGACAACGGCTGCGAAGGCAAGACCGCGCAGATGACCACCAGCACCACACTGAAAACCGGCAAGAACGAATTGCTGGTGAACAGTTCGAACAAAGACCTGCGCAACAGCAGTCACCAGATAGATATCCGCTTCGCCGACCCGTCGGTGAAAACCTTGCAAGCCACCCTCTGGTACATGAACGGGCGCCACGAGGACCTGAAGATCGAAAAACCCGAGACATCCGATACAGACGGGCGTTTCGCCTTCGAACTGCGCACCGATGAAGACTGGGCCTCGCAGAACTTGCTGGCCGTGGAAGTGCAAGGCCCCGAAGCGGGCCAGGCCGCGCAGAAGGTTGAAGCGAAAATTTGCACACGCAACGTATTCCCAAGCGGTGGTCAGCAGACCGCCCAACTTGGGCAATGAGGTTACCTATGCAGAAGTTATTGATTCCATCGTTGCTGGGCCTGGCGATCTTCGCCGGCGCAGCCAACGCCGCCGCCCCATTGCGTCCGCCCCAGGGTTATTTCGCCCCGATCGAGTCGTTCAAGACCGGCGACTTCAAGAATGACTGCGACGCCATGCCGGCGCCGTACACCGGCTCGCTGCAATTTCGCAGCAAGTACGAAGGCTCGGACAAAGCCCGCGCCACCCTGAATGTGCAATCCGAAAAAGCCTTTCGCGACAGCACCGCCGACATCACCAAGCTGGAAAAAGACACTAGCAAGCGCGTGATGCAGTTCATGCGCGACGGGCGTCCGGAGCAGCTGGAATGCACATTGAATTGGCTGACCAGCTGGGCCAAGGCAGATGCATTGATGTCCAAGGACTTCAACCACACCGGCAAGTCCATGCGCAAATGGGCGCTGGGCAGCATGGCGTCGGCCTATGTGCGCTTGAAGTTTTCCGACTCGCACCCGCTGGCCAACCACCAGCAGGAATCGCAGTTGATCGAGGCCTGGTTCAACAAACTGGCCGACCAGGTGGTGAGCGACTGGGACAACCTGCCGCTGGAAAAAACCAACAACCACTCGTACTGGGCCGCCTGGTCGGTGATGGCCACGTCCATCGCCACCAACCGCCGCGACCTGTTCGATTGGGCGGTGAAGGAATACAAGGTCGGCGCGAACCAGGTCGACGCTCAGGGCTTTTTGCCGAACGAATTGAAGCGTCAGCAACGCGCCCTGTCGTACCACAACTACGCGCTGCCGCCGCTGTCGATGATCGCCAGTTTTGCCCTGGTCAATGGCGTGGACCTGCGCCAGGAAAACAACGGCGCGCTCAAGCGCCTGGGCGACAAGGTGCTGGCCGGGGTCAAGGACCCGGAGATCTTCGAACAGAAGAACGGCAAGGAACAGGACATGAAGGACCTCAAGGAGGACATGAAATTCGCCTGGCTCGAACCGTTCTGCACCCTCTACACCTGCGCACCGGATGTGGTGGAACGCAAGCACGGCATGCAGCCGTTCAAGACATTCCGCCTGGGGGGCGACCTGACCAAGGTCTACGACCCGGCGCATGAAAAAGGCAACAAAGGTAGCTGACGAAACGCAGTTCAAATGTGGGAGCGGGCTTGCTCGCGAATACGGTGTGTCATTCAACACAGATGGCGACTGTTACACCGCCTTCGCGAGCAAGCCCGCTCCCACAGTTTGAGCCGGTTTCGACAGTTGGAATGTAGTACCACCCTCCCCCGAATTTCCGTGGGGGGGTTTGGGGGGGCTCCGGCCCTTGACTGTTGGTTAAACATGGAGAGATCGGGATGGTTTTCTCGTCCAATGTGTTCCTGTTTCTGTTCTTGCCGATCTTCCTCGGCTTGTACTACTTGAGCGGGCAACGCTATCGCAACCTGCTGCTGCTGATTGCCAGCTATGTGTTCTACGCCTGGTGGCGAGTGGACTTCCTGGCACTGTTCGCTGCGGTGACGCTGTGGAACTACTGGATTGGCCTCAAGGTAGGGGCCGCCGGTGTGCGCACCAAGCCGGCCCAGCGTTGGCTTCTGTTGGGCGTGGCAGTCGACCTGTGCATCCTCGGCTACTTCAAGTACGCCAACTTCGGCGTCGACAGCATCAACGTGATGATGAAGTCCATGGGGCTTGAGCCGTTCATCCTGACCCACGTGCTGCTGCCGATTGGTATCTCGTTCTACATTTTCGAGTCCATCAGCTACATCATCGACGTATACCGTGGCGACACCCCGGCCACGCGCAACCTGATCGACTTCGCGGCGTTCGTGGCGATCTTCCCGCACTTGATCGCCGGCCCCGTGCTGCGCTTTCGCGACCTGGCCGATCAGTTCAACAACCGCACGCACACCCTCGATAAATTCTCCGAGGGCTGCACGCGGTTCATGCAGGGTTTCATCAAGAAGGTGTTTATCGCCGACACCCTCGCGGTGGTGGCCGACCATTGCTTCGCCCTGCAAAACCCCACCACGGGCGATGCCTGGCTCGGCGCACTGGCCTACACCGCACAGCTGTACTTCGACTTCTCCGGCTACAGCGACATGGCCATCGGCCTGGGCTTGATGATGGGTTTCCGCTTCATGGAAAACTTCAAGCAACCGTATATCAGCCAGTCGATCACCGAATTCTGGCGCCGCTGGCACATCAGCCTCTCCACCTGGCTGCGCGACTACCTCTACATCACCCTGGGCGGCAATCGCAAAGGCACACTGATCACCTACCGCAACCTGTTCCTGACCATGCTGCTCGGTGGCCTGTGGCATGGCGCGAACATCACCTACATCGTCTGGGGTGCCTGGCACGGTATGTGGCTGGCGATTGAAAAAGCCATCGGCCTCAACACCTCGCCACGCAGTTTCAACGTGGTGCGCTGGGCGTTCACCTTCCTGCTGGTGGTGATGGGCTGGGTGATCTTCCGCGCCGAAAACCTGCATGTGGCCGGGCGTATGTACGGCGCCATGTTCAGCTTTGGCGAGTGGTCGCTGTCGGAACTCAACCGCGCCAGCCTCACCGGCCTGCAAGTGGCGACCCTGGTGGTGGCGTACGCAACCCTGGCGTTCTTCGGCCTGCGCGACTTCTACACCAACCGCCCTGCGGACAAAACCAAGCCGGCCGACCCGAGCCTGATCAAGGCCGTGCCTGGCGACAACCCCGGCAGCATCCACCAGCCCGGTTTCACCGTGGGCCGGGACGCCGCCGTGCAACCGGCCTACTGGACCGCGGACTGGCCACGCTACGCCATGCGCGCGGCGGTGCTGCTGCTGTTCGTGGCGTCGATTCTCAAACTGTCGGCGCAGAGTTTCTCGCCGTTCCTTTACTTCCAATTCTGAGGGAGCCGACCATGACCCGTTCATTACGCGTCCTCTATATCGGGCTGTTCCTGGTGCTGCTGCTGGCCCTGGGCGCCTGGTCGATGCGCAGTTTCTTCGGCTTCAGCACCAACGCCGACGCCACTGTGCTCAATGGCCGCTGGACCAAAGCCGTCGAGACCCACTACGACGACGAGTTCCCGATCAAGCGCCTGGGCACCAATCTCTGGGCCGCGCTGGACTACAAGCTGTTCAACGAAGGCCGCCCGGGCGTGGTGCTGGGCCGCGATCACTGGTTGTACAGCGACGAGGAGTTCAACCCCGCCGTCAACGAAGACCAGAACCTGGAAGGCAACTACGCACTGGTCGAAGGCGTGCGTCAGAAGCTCAAGGCCCAGGGCATTCAGCTGGTGATGGCGATCGTGCCGGCCAAAGTGCGCCTGTACCCGGAGCATCTGGGTGAAGTGAAGCCGGCGAGCATCCACGCCAACCTGTACCAGGACTTCCACGCCCGTGTCGCCGCCGACAAGATCATCGCCCCGGACCTGCTCGGCCCGCTGCAACAAGCCAAGTTGGGCGGCACCCAAGTGTTCCTGCGTACCGATACTCACTGGACGCCGGACGGTGCCGAAATCGCCGCCAGGCAACTGGCCCGGACCATTGCCGACCAGACGCCACTGAGCGGCGAGCCGCAGCGCTTCGTCACCGAGGCCGAGAAGACCGAGCCGCACAAAGGCGACCTGCGTCTGTTCCTGCCCCTGGACCCGCTGTTCGAAAACCTGATGCCCCCCAAGGAACCGCTGGAAAAACGCGTGACGCACCTGGCGCAGGAAGCCGGCGACGACGCGCTGTTCACCGACAGCGAAACCCCGGTCGCCCTGGTAGGCACCAGCTACAGCGCCAACCCCAACTGGAACTTCGTCGGCGCCCTCAAGCAAGCCCTGGGCAGCGACGTGGTGAGCTACGCCGAGGACGGCCACGGCCCGATCCTGCCGATGCTCAGCTACCTGAAAAGCGACGACTTCAAGAACAACCCGCCCCAGGTGCTGATCTGGGAATTCCCTGAACGTTATCTGCCCGTGAACAACGAAATCGGTGATGCCGACCCGCAGTGGGTTGCGCAGCTTAAACAAGCCGGTTCGCGCCAACAGAACATGGCTATCAACTCCCCAAAATCCGAGACGCCCGACCGGGCGCAAAACTGAAAGAGAGGTAACTCACATGACTTTCACTACAACTCCGCGTCGTCTCGCCAAGACCCTGGCCCTGGCTGCCGGCATGAGCCTCGTATCGATGTCCGCCTTCGCCGGTGGCGACGCCGCCCTCTACGGCCCGACCGCCCCCAAAGGCTCGACCTTCGTGCGGGTGTACAACGCCGGCAACCAGGAAGTCAGCGCCACCGTGGGCAACACCAACCTGAGCGAAGTTGCGCCACTGGCCAGCAGCGATTTCAGCTTCATGCCCGGCGGTGACTACAGCGCCAAGATCGGCAGCCAGACCGTGCCGGTCAAACTCGCCGCCGACCACTACTACACCCTGGTCAGCAGCGGCAGCGGCCAGCCACAACTGATTGAAGAGCCACCGTTCAAGAACAAACAGAAATCCCTGGTGCGCGTGCAGAACCTCAGCGACAAGGCCCTGACCCTGAAAACCGCCGATGGCAAGACCGATGTAGTCAAGTCGGTGGCGGCCAAGGGCCGTGGCGAGCGTGAAATCAACCCGGTGAAGGTAAGCCTGGCGTTGTATGACGGTGACAAGAAAGTCGGCGATGTGAAGCCGGTTGCGTTGGAACGTGGTGAAGCGGCGGTGCTGTATGTGACGGGCTCCGGTTCGAGCCTCTCGCCAGTCTGGGTGAAACGCCCGGTATCGACCCGCTGATTAGCTTTTGAAATTGACGCTCCCTCTGTGGGAGCGGGCTTGCTCGCGAATGCGGTGGTTCATCCACAGATGTGCCGACTGACACATCGCTTTCGGGAGCAAGCCCCCTCCCACAGGCTCTGACCCATATCGATTCAAGGAGAAACACCCATGATCCCAGTAATCCTTTCTGGTGGTAGCGGCTCACGTCTTTGGCCGCTTTCCCGTAAACAGTTCCCGAAACAATTCCTGGCCCTGACCGGCGAGCACACGCTGTTCCAGCAAACCCTGGAGCGCCTGGTGTTCGAAGGCATGGACACCCCGATCGTGGTCTGCAACAAGGACCATCGGTTCATCGTCAACGAGCAACTGAGCGCGCGCAAGCTGGAAAGCCAGCGCATCCTGATGGAGCCATTCGGCCGCAACACCGCGCCCGCCGTGGCCCTGACCGCGATGATGCTGGTCAACGAAGGCCGCGACGAGCTGATGCTGGTGCTGCCCGCCGACCACGTGATCGACGACCAGAAAGCCCTGCAACGCGCCCTGGCCCTGGCCACCGTGGCCGCCGAGCGCGGCGAGATGGTGCTGTTCGGCGTGCCGGCGACCCGCCCGGAAACCGGTTATGGCTACATCAAGTCCACCAACGATTCGCTGCTGCCCGAAGGCGTGAGCCGTGTCGAACAGTTCGTGGAAAAACCCAATGAAAAACGCGCCGTCGAGTTCGTCAAAAGCGGCGGTTACTTCTGGAACAGCGGGATGTTCCTGTTCCGCGCCAGCCGCTTCCTCGAAGAGCTGAAAAAGCATGATCCGGACATCTACGACACCTGCCTGCTGACCCTGGAGCGCAGCGAGCAGACCGCCGACACCGTGTCGTTCGACGAAGCTACCTTTGCCTGCTGCCCCGACAACTCCATCGACTACGCCGTGATGGAAAAAACCCAGCGCGCCTGCGTGGTGCCGCTGAGCGCCGGCTGGAGCGACGTGGGTTGCTGGGCATCGCTGTGGGCCGTCAACGATAAAGACGCCAACGGCAACGTGAGCAAGGGCGACGTGGTGATCCAGGACAGCAAGAACTGCATGATCCACGGCAACGGCAAGCTGGTGTCGGTGATCGGCCTGGAAAACATCGTGGTGGTGGAAACCAAGGACGCGATGATGATTGCCCACAAGGACAAGGTCCAGGGCGTCAAGCAGATGGTCAACACCCTCAACGAACAAGGCCGCAGCGAAACCCAGAACCACTGCGAAGTCTATCGCCCATGGGGCTCCTACGACTCGGTGGACATGGGCGGCCGCTTCCAGGTCAAGCACATTTCGGTCAAGCCGGGCGCCTGCCTGTCGTTGCAGATGCACCACCACCGCGCGGAACACTGGATCGTGGTCAGCGGCACCGCCGAAGTCACCTGTGACGAGAACGTGTTTCTGCTCACCGAAAACCAGTCCACCTACATCCCGATCGCCTCGGTGCACCGCCTGCGCAACCCGGGCAAGATCCCGTTGGAGATCATCGAAGTGCAATCGGGCAGCTACCTGGGCGAAGACGATATCGAGCGTTTCGAAGATATCTACGGTCGTTCCACGCCGGTTGAACGTGGCGTGTCGGTGAAAACTATCGCGCAGTAAAACAGTCGTACAAGAAGCCCTCGCCCAGCCGACTGCGTCCCCTATCCGCAGCCGGTTGGGCGGGGGCTTTTTCTTTGGGTTTTGCAGTGACGCTGAAGGCCCCATCGCAGGCAAGCCAGCTCCCACAGTTGACCGAGTACATCCTTTGGAATGCGGTTAA